>NZ_WANV01000004.1 GCF_015521605.1 Thermococcus sp. | reverse complement strand
ACGCGGTCGGCCTTCACCCTTCCGGCGACCTTCTTCACATCTCCGAGGATGGGCACGACGTTGTTGGCCCTGTTAAGCCTGATGTTTTCCTCAAGGTAACGGACGGCCCAGGGGTTGATGTCGCAGGCGAATACGAGCTTTGCCTTCCTCGAGAGGAGAATTGAGTAAGGCCCGACGCCGGCGAACATATCGAAGACGACCTCGCCCGGCTTGGTTCTCTCAAAAACCCGCATCCTCTCGGTCGCCAGACGGGGGGAGAAGTAAACTTTAGCGACGTCGAGCTTCAGCCTTATCCCGTTCTCGCGGTGGAGGGTTTCAGTTCTCTTCTCCCCGGCGAGATGGATAAGCTCCCTCACGCGGTATTCTCCCTCGACTTTGCTTCCCTTGGCAAAAACGGCCTTTATATGGCGGTGGACTCTTAGAATGGCATCGCCAATGACCTTTCCGTACTCCATTAGCTCCTCAGGGAGCTCGATTATCGCGATGTCTCCGATGATGTCGAAGGAGCTCGGGAGGAGCGGCCTGAGCTTCTCTGGAACTTCAACGACCTCGCGGTAGCTGTGGGGCCTCCTCTCGGTTCTCTCGAACTCAGTCTCAACAAGCTCAAAGCCCTCAACCGGCTCCGTAACCGGGAAGAGAACAGAATCCCCCTCTCGTTTTATAGAGTATCCTTTGGCCAGGACACCGAGTTCGAGGAGCTTCCTTCTGGTCTTCTCAGCCTCTTTCTTGGGGACTTTTACGGCGAGCATGGGCATTCCCTCGATAGTTGGGAACGCAGAAGAACGGGAATGCAAGGTTTGTTAGAATTATGGTGCCCCGGCCGGGATTTGAACCCGGGGCGCGGGCTCGAAAGGCCCGCATGTTTGACCGGGCTACACCACCGGGGCTCGATATTAGGGAAGGGCGAGCGTTTAAAAATCTTTCGTCTAAGAAAAACGGCCGACAAACTTTTTAAGCCTCCACTCAACCCCCAACCGATGGCCATGATGACGCTCGCCGACGTATTCAGGGAAGCACTCAGGGAGAAGGGGATCGAGAGCTTCGGGGTGCTATCAAAGCGCTTTAGAAAATCGAGGAACAAGCTTCAGGACGTGGCAGTGGAGATAATCAACGGAAAGGGGGCGATCTTCAGGGTTCCGGAGAAGACCGCCGTTGCTTGGGATCTCTATGGGAAGCGCGTCGAGGGCTCCCACTACGCCTACGCCCCGCTCTGCATGATGGAGAAGTTCGAGCCGGTTCTAACACCCGAAGAGCTTCGCTCAAGGCTTCCCGACTGGCCTTACTTCATAATCGACCTGTACCACTGGGGCAGGCACACCCAGAAGGAGAAGGGCAAGGTCTGCCTGCAGGTGAGCCAGAGCTACGGCCTTTTGAGGGACTACTTCACCGGAAGGGAGCTGGCCGTAACGTGGGCCAATGAAGAGTTCCGACGGATGTTCAACGGCCCGCTGGACAGGATAACTGCCTACGAAGGCCCAACCGCGGAGTTTCTGGCCGAGAAGGAAATAGACGAGGTCGTCCTCCTCGATCCCTGGGCGGATGAGGTTCTGAGCGAGGAGGACTTCGACGTTAAGGCCTTCATAATAGGCGGAATCGTCGACACAGGCGGCACCAAGAAGAAAACGACCCCCAAAATCGGCGAGGGGCTTGAGAGCGCGGGCATTAAGGTACGCAGGAGGAAAATCGTTCTGAGGGGCGACGTCGTCGGCGTTCCGGACAGGATAAACCGCATCCTCGGCATAATCCTCAAGATGATGGTGGAGCGGAAGAGCATGGACGAGGCGGTTTACGAAATGCAGGAGCCACTCCACGCCCGCTGGCGCCTGAGGAAGGAGCTTCCCAAGCGCGCGATCCGCTATAAGGTGGACGGGAAGACCTACCGCGTCGTGGAGAAGGAGCTTTTCGATTACTATTCAAGCTGGCTCAAGATACGCTGGGAGGACTTCGTGAAGGTGCTTAGGGAGCTTGACCTCATAGCCCTCGAGCGGAAGAGGATACACCACCTCAACAAGATATCGAACACGAGAATCATAAACGGAAAGCTATACAGGGTAATCCTCCTCAAGAAGGCCGCGATGTTGTGTTACAACTGCTGAGCAGGTTAAAAAGGTAAAAACCTCAGAGGGCGTAAAGCAGATAGGCGAGTGCCACCGCCACGGCGAGCAGGATGTATGCGACGTACACGCTGTCCGAGCCCCTCATGACCCCGTGTCTGAACCACTCGGAGAAGTCCAGATAATCCCTGGCGAGCCTGTTGTAAGCGAGGTTTATTCTCTCGCGCCAGTGGAGACGGCCTTTCTCTTCTCTCGTCCCGTAGAGCCAGCCCTCCGTGGCGAGCAGTATGGCAGAGTGCGCTATCGACGGGTATTCCGGGTTGCTGAGACCACCGCTCCAGGCCCTGACGCGCCTTGCCCGCAGGTTCGTGGTCGGTCTGAGGACGATGTATGTGCCCACGGCGAAGATGGAGACCAGAAGGGCCAGGTAGGTGGGTGATATCCCACCAAAGCCCTTGGAAACTACGAGAAGGCCCTCCTTTATCCCGAGCGCATCGCCGAGGAAGTCGGTGGCCTTCTGGCCGGTCAGCGATTCCATCGGTGCGTTTATGACGCGGAAGAGAAGTCCCGGTAGCACCCCGACGATGAAGAGTACGGCCGCGGAGAGGGCGTAGCCTACGTCTTCGACGGAATACCCTTTCCTGCCCCCTGCCCTCTGGACTCCGTGGGTTATTACCTTGCTCATCGCAACCCCCGCGATTCCAGCTGTTAGGGCTACAAGCGAGCCGACGAAAACCATGAGGACCTTGAACTTGGGGTCGGGTATCTTGAAGCTCTGGAGGAGGCTCTCTATGCCTAGCCACTCCCCGAGGAAGCCCGGGAACGGCGGGATTCCCGCGAGGCTCAGGGCGGCGGCGTAGCCTGCCACAACGCCGAGCCTCGAAAGCCTGCCGTGGACGACCTCAGGGAACCTCCCGGTGCCGTTTTCGAGTCTACCCGCTATGAGGAAGAGCAGCCCCTTTGAGACGCTGTGGGCGAAGGCGAAGAAGAGCAGGGCTAAGAACGTGAACGATGCCAGGTCGGTATTACCGTGATTCAGGGCAATGGTGGCCCCTCCGAAGAGAGCCAGCAAAACCCCGTCGTTCTCGACCGTGCTGTATCCTGGGAGTCTCTTGACGTACTCGGTTCCGGCCGCGTAAGCCGCACCGAGGATCGCCGTTAGGCCTCCAAAGAGCAGGAAGAACGCCCCGACCCAGTCCGCGGGCCTGGCTATGAGGAGCAGCCTGACCATCCCGTAGAGGCCCATTAGAGTAAGGACGGCGCTCAGCTGGGCAGAGAGGTTGGCAGGAGCTTTGCCGTGGGCCTGCGGGAGCCAGATGTGGAACGGGAAGACCGCCATCTTGACCACAAAGCCAAGGGCGGCCAGGAAGAAGGCAACATCCCAGGCCGGCGAGCCTTTCCAGGCCGAGAAGTCCACTGAACCGCTCTGGAGGGTCAGGAGGCCGAACCCTGCTAGAATTAGGAGGGCGCTCAGCTCGCCGAAGGCGAGGAACCTGTAGGCCCCCTTCCCTTCCCTTTCCTTGGCGGTTATCCCGAGGTAGCTCGCTACCGTCATTACCTCCCAGCCGACGAGGAAGGTGACCGCGTCTCCGGAGAGGAGGATGACCATCATCCCCGCCATCGCGAGGGAGAAGGACCCGGCCAGGAGCCTTGGATAGTGGTCGTAGTCCACGCTGAAGAGCGAGGCCGTCAGCCAGACAATGGCCGATATGAGCATGAAGTACCTGGCGGTTCCGTCGATGCCCCCCGGCTGAAAGAGGAGGACACAGAGCAGGGCTGAGGATAGTGCCGTGTCGAGCCAGTAAGTGATCTTCCTCGATGCGAGCGAGATTAAGGAAGTTACCGCAAAGCCCAGGGTTATCAGGTAGTAGGGGTTCATTCTACATCCCTCCCTGCCATCTTGAGGAGTCCCCGAATTATCTGGACTGGGTTGGGGGGACAACCGGCCACGTAGCCGTCCACAGGAACTATCTCCTCGACCTTCCTTCCACAGAGGGCACCGCTGGAGCAGGCCCCGAGGACGAGGACGCGCTTCGGCTCCGGCATCAGCCCGTAGGCCTCCTTCAGCACGGGTACCATGTCCTCTGTCGGACAGCCCGCGATGAGTAGGACGTCCGCGTGCTTCGGCGTTGGCGTGAAGAATATCCCGAGCCTGTGGACGTCGTAGTAGGGGCCCTTGAGCTGGGCAACCTCGCGGTTGCAGGCGTGGCAGGTTCCAACATCCAAGAAGAAGACGTGGAGCGAGCGCCTGAAGTCGAGGGGGTTTTTGATGTCATCAACGTCGAGCTTCCTCCCAAATGGGATGTTGCAGAGGCGGCAGGAGATGCACTTCCTTGGGTCGAACTTTCCGCCCTCACCCGCACCGAATGGGCACTCCTCCGGAGCTTTTAGGGGAAAGCTCGGCGACAGCTCGTCGTCGCTCACCTTGTTGGGGTAGTTGCTCGTGATAACGCCCTTCCTGAGCCCCTTGATCATCCACATCAGTCCTCACCCCCCTGCCAGAGGTCGGCATCGGCAAAGTTCGGACCAAAGCTCTCAAGACCAAACGGGAAGTCCGTGAAGATGTTCCCGGTTATTCCCTTTGCGAAGGCGATGTAGTTGATGCGGGAAGCGCCTCTGAGGCCTATCCACCTCAGCCTTCCGCCTTCAAGCTCCGCGAGAACGAGCACGTCTCCGTGGGGTGCCTCAGCCAATCCAAGGTTCAGGCCATCCTTAAGGGACGGGTCAGAGCGGACACTCCTCACTTCTGAACCATCTATAATCTCGAAGGACTTCTCAACTTCCCTAATCCTGACCATCAGCCTCGCCAAGGCGTCGCCATCATTGCAGGTCACAGGTTTGTATGAGTAAAAGCGGTCGAAGGTTCTCACGTCCCTCGGAACGGAGGAGCCCCTCGCCGCTATGCCCACTGCATCGAGCTCTATGACGTCTTCCCTCGTGAGCCTGCAGGTCGTGTGGAGACGGTCGATGAATATCTTGCTCTCCAGCAGCTCCTCCCTGAGCGAGCGGAACTCCTCCTTAATCCGCTTGAGCCTTTCAATGGCCTCCGGCTCTACAATCCTCACCTGGCCCGGCAGGTTCGAGCCGAAGCCGTAGCGGTGGCCAGTCAGCCGGCTGAATACCCTGAGAACGTCCTCCTCCAAAGCATGGAAGTGCATGGTAGCGACCTTCTGCGATGCCGCCTCTGCCAGCTTGTGTATCGCGTTGAAGTGGTTGTAGAGCCTCTCAAGCTCAAGGAGGGCTTTTCTAACCTCCCATACGTCTTCGTCCGGGTTGGCCTCGATCGCCTTCAGGAAGGCGTAGGTGTAGGCCATCGCGAAGTTCCCGGCTGCCCTCTCAAGCACCGCGACTGACTCCTCCACCGGGCGGTTGAGCATCGCCTTTTCCAGCCCGCGCCTCTTGTAGCCGTAGACCGGCCTTATTGTCACTATCCTCTCGCCGTAGGTGAGTATCTCGAAGGCCCCTGCCTGACCGAGGCCACCGGCCGCCGGGCCAAAGGTTAAGGGGACGGCGTTCGTTCCGGGCGGGATCTTCATGTACGGCCCGGTCTCGCCGACAAGGGCGGGCGCTATCTTCCTGTCCGGGAGAGAGTCCGTGAGCTCAAGCTCCGCCTTACCGCTCCCGTAGTCGAGCCAGACCGTCAGATACTTCCCGCCCTTCCTGAACACAGCGGAGAGTGCCTTCATATTACCAGACCTCCCGTTATGACCAGATACCACGCGTAGAGGCTTATCCCAAGGGCCGTCAGGGTCATGGTGAGCGCTATGGCCCCCTCTCCTAGGGGAACCTCCCGCCTTTCTCCGTCGCCAAAGGCCATCCTGGCCGAGTGCCAGTTCAGGGCCAGGAAGGAGAGCAACAGGCCCGTCCCCACAAAGAACGCCCACCAGTAGCTCCTTGACAGGGTGACCCCTATTATTCCGAGTTCCGCTATGAACGTCCCGAACGGGGGACTTCCAGTCACGGACAGGGACGAGAGGACGAATGAGAGGCCGCTCATGGGGTTTGAGTCCATGAGGCCCCCTATTCCCGCTATCTCGTGAGTTCCGTAGGCCCTCATTACGCTGCCGGCGGTTATGAAGAGGGCCCCCTTGGAGAAGGCGTGGACTGCCAGGAGGAGGAAGACCAGCTTTAGCAAGGCAGGGTGGTAGTGGGCCAGGCCGAGGCCTATTGCCGCTACCCCCATCATGTCCATGCTGGAGTAGGCGAGCAACCTCTTGAGGAACCTCTGGGACGCCATCAGCAGGGCTGCGGCAAGGAGTGTGAGGATTCCAAAGAGGAGCGTAACTTTCGCTGGAGCATTCCATGCCGACGCGCTTAGAACCCTGTAGTAGACGAGCAGGGCCGTCGGAAGGAGCGTTCCGGAGAGCATGGCGCTGACCGGTGAAGGGGCACTTCCGTGGGCGTCAGGCAACCAGCCGTGCATCGGGAAGAGGCCGGCCTTGGTGCCGAAGCCAATCAGAGCAAGGGTGGAGACCAGGAGAGCTTCCTTCTGGGTGAACGTCAGGCTCCTGACGTCGAGGGTTCCGGCGGAAGCGTAGGCTAAGATCACCGAGAGGAAGGCTATCCCAAGCCCCGCCGAGGCGACTATCATGTACCTCCATGCCCCCTCGACGTTCCTCTTCTCGCCTTCCGTGAGTATCAGGAGGGCGCTCACGACCGTTGTGGCCTCAAGCCCGATCCACATCCAGCCGAGGTTTGAAACCACGGCGGTAAAGTTCATCGTGAGGGCGAAGAGCGAGAGCATGCTCCAGTAGTAGCGGAGGTCGAAGAAGGGCCTCTCCAGTCCCTCGGTGTAGTAGATGGAGGCCATGGATGCGAAGAGGTAGACCCACGAGACTATGGCGGCAATGACGAGCGAGTACCAGTCAGCGTAGAGGTTCGGCGTTGAGACGGTCCTTCCCCCGTAGAGCATCAGGGTCGAGAGGATGGCCGTTGCGAATGCAAAGGCAGGCGTCAGGGCCCGTCCCCACCTCTCGCCCGCTAGGGAGAGAATTGAGGCGATGAGGGGGAGTAAGAGGAGGTAAACCACTGCTTCCATGTTATCACCCCACCAGCTCCTCCACCTCTATTGGGCCGTAGCGCTTCTCCGCTCCAAGGATAACCGCGAGCAGGACGAAGGCTATCATGTCGAGCAGGATTCCGAACTCCAGGATTAGGGGCATGGACGTCATCACTGCTGCAAGGTAGAGGAGGGAGTTCTCCTCGCTTATGTAGCCGATTATCTGGGCCATCGCGTTCCTTCTTCCGACGACGATGAGCATGCTGAGGAAGAGCAGTATGAAGGGTATAACCCCGTTCCAGTCCCCAGTTATCCTGTAAACCGGGACGTAGAGGAAGTAGGCGGTTACCGCGAGGACCAGCCCCACGACTATTGCGTGGTGTGTTGTCTTGACCTCCCTGTTGCGCCAGATGCGCTCGTTCTGTATGTCCCTCTGGAGTATCCAGGGTATCAGGAGCGCCCTGAAGGCCACGGTAATCCCCGCCAGGAGGATGAGTTCAGGGCTGGCCTCCTCCCAGCCGATAATGGCCAGTATCCCACCTATAAGGAGGGACTGGAAGGCTATGATGTTTATGAGCGAGTGCATGTAGGACTCAGTGAGCAGGAGGAACGCCGTCAGGAGCACCGTGACGCCGAGGATGTTTATGACCTCAGCTGTAACGCTCATCAAGGTACAACACCCCCGAGGAGGAAGCTTATGACCCCCATTATCGCGAGCAGGAAGCTGGCCGAGAGGTAGTCTATTATCCTGAACAGCCTTATCTTCGCGAGGGTTTCTTCAACGACCACGAAGGCACCTATGAGACCGAGCATTTTGACGAATAGGAGAGCTGTTCCCTTGAGAACCTCATAGAGCGAAGCGTTCGTTGCCAGGCCCCATGGGACGGCGAAGACGTTGAGGAAGACCGCCATGAGGATGAAGGACTTCATGTAGCCGGCCCAGGTGTTGAGCGCGTAGAGTGGGCCAGTATACTCAAGCCCCTTCCCCTGGTCGATCATGCCGAGTTCGTTGCTTCCGTGGGATTCAATGGGCAGTTTTCCCGTGTCGAAGAGCAGGAGCATGAAGAAGGCAGCGGTTATAAGGATGTGTGTCGGGCTTAGATACCAGCCCTCGGCCGTTATCCTGTGGTTCATCAGGAAGGGGTTGTTGGTGCCGGTCAGGATGGCAACCCCAAAGAAGACCATTATGAGGACCGGCTCCGCGAAGGCGCCGAAGTTAACGGCCCTGGTGGCCCCTATGCCGGTGTAGTAGCTCCCCGTCCGCTCCGTTGCTAGTATTGAGACCATTGCGGCAAGTCCGAAGATGAATGTCCCGCCGAAGAAGTCTACAGTCGGGGCGAACCAGCTCGGGAAGTTGCCGATGATGGGCAGCATCCACGGCAGTGTGAGCATCGCTCCGAACGCTATGAACGGGGCGAAGACAAAGAAGGAGCTCGCTTTCTCCGGGACCAGTACCTCCTTCCTGAAGAACTTTGCCAGGTCGTAGTATGGCTGGAAGATGCTTATTCCCTTCCGCGACTCTATCCTCGCCTCCGCCTTCTTGAGTATCCCTACCATAAGGGGGGAGAGCAGGAGCACGACTATAACCTGGACTAACCCAATAAATATTCTTCCTTCCGGGTTCACTGGCGTCACCTCCGAATCTGGAGAGAACAGGCGTCATCAGCCTCTTTTCGAGGCATTTGGGGCGGACGCCATCGCCCGGAAACTGCCCAACCTGATTAAGGAAAGAAGTTTTTAAAGATTGCGTGTTCGTTTTTGAAGTCTGGTGTATTAAAATGGAGTAGAGAACAGGGTTGAAGCATCAGAACTGAAACGCTCACCTGCCTTTTATTTCCCTGACAAGCTCATCAAGGGCTTTTCTGGCCTCAATTTTGGAGTAGAAGTCGTATTCCTTCTTTAGGAATTCGTAGTGCTCCCTCTCGTCTCTCGCAAGCCCCTCCATGATGTGCCTCTGCATGGGATCCTCCATCATCTCAGCGAGCATTGTGTAGACACCCTCGGAGAGCTGTTCGGCGTCCATCGCTATCTCCAGTGCCTTCAGGTAGTCCCCGACGCTCCTGAGCCTGAAATCGCCCTCCGCCAGAACCTCCGCCCAGCTCTTAAACGGAACATCCGGCGGCTCCTCTGCGGGGAATAGCGAGCTGAATATTGAGCGAACCTTTCTCTCGTGAGTTTTCTCCATTGATATAAACCGCCTGAAGGTCTCACGGGGATACCCTTCGGGCAGGTTCCTGTAGAGGTGCCGGTACAGGTTAGTTGAGTCGATTTCACCCTTTATAGCATACGCTAATATCTCCTTCAGCGGTCTTTTTGACACCTCTTTAATAGCCCTCCTGACGGTCTCCCTTATACTCGCCCTCTCCATGAATGCATCAAGTGCCGTACCCATACCAATCCTCGCGAAGTTTTTGTTACATTAAGTATTTAAATATTTTGTGCTGGATCCTGCTTTTAAGGGTCACCAATATCAAATGAAGAATAAAAAGGCTCAGAAGAACACCACTACGGCGTCTCCAACGACAGCGGTCTCAACCTCCTCGCCCTCGCTGAAGACAGCCTTCCTGAGGACGATGTCGTCCTTGGTCAGCTCGACCCTCTGACCGTCAGCCTCGAACTCGACCTTTCCGGCCTCCTTGAGAGCCTTTGCGACCTCTTCCGCGTTCTCCCTGAGGTAGGCGGTTATCCCGGGCACGAGCTTTCCGTATTTCGGCCCGACTGTTCTGAAGTTCGGCTTTATCTCGACAATGCGCTCCTCGAGTTCGGGCTCGCCCCGGATTATCTCCAGCTTCTCGATGTTCATCGTTCCTGCGATGTCCTTCTCTATGGCCTTGAGCTTCTCGTAGCTGTCCGTGGCGTAGATGGCAACGTGCTTGAGCTTGGCATTGAGAGCTAGTCCGTGGCTGTTCTTGTAGCGCCTCATGACGCCGACTATTTCTCTGGCCAGCTCGCCGAGTTTTTCGGCTTCCTCGTCTATTTTTCCTTCATCGTACTTCGGCCAGTCGAGGAGGTGCACGCTCTTGGCCCCAACGTGCCCCTTGAACATGTGGTGGTAGAGCTCCTCGGTGATGTGCGGGGCGAACGGAGCGAGCAGGAGCATGACATTATAGAGCAGCTCGTAGAGCGCCGCCTTGGCCTTGAGCTTGCTCTCCTCGTCGTCGCCGTAGAGGCGGTACTTGACCATCTCGATGTAGTCGTCCGCCACCTCGTGCCACACGAAGGTCATGAGCTCCCTCGTGAGCAGGTTGAAGCGGTAGCGCTCCATCTCCTCGGTGGCGAACTTTATGAGCCTGTGGAGCCTGCTGAGTATCCAGCGGTCGAGGGGCTCGAGCTCGGCTGGGGCTTTGGTGGGGTCGAAGTCCTCAAGGTGCCTCTCGGCGAAGCGGTAGATGTTCCAGACCTTCTGGAGGAAGCGGTAGTTGTAGTCGACCGTCTCCCACTTGAAGGGGTGGTCCTCTCCGGGCGGAGCGAGGGCAGTCCAGAGTCTCAGTGCATCGGCACCGTACTTCGGAATCACCTCGTCTGGAGCAACGACGTTGCCGTAGCTCTTGCTCATCTTCCTTCCGTCCGGGCCAGCCACCATTCCGTTGATGAGGATGTCGTCCCAGGGCTTCTCTCCCGTGAGGACCCAAGTCCTGAATATCGTGTAGAAGGCCCACGTCCTGATGATGTCCGTCCCCTGCGGCCTCAGAGCGGTCGGGAAGTTGTGCTCGAACCAGCGCTTGGCCTCCTCATCGCCCTTCAAAGCTTCGTGCCACCGGGTTATGATGAGCGGGGTTATGCTGGAGTCTATCCAGCAGTCGAGGACGTCAGTTACGGGCTCAAGCTCGGCACCGCAGACCGGGCACTTCTCCACGGGCGGCTTGTCAAAGCGCGGGTCAACGGGGAGGTCTTCCTCCCTGGCGGGAACCACGTGACCGTTCTTGCAGACCCAGAACGGGAGCGTCGTTCCAAAAACGCGCTGCCTGCTTATAACCCAGTCCCAGTCCATCGAGTCGGCCCAGTCCTTCAGACGGAGGAACATGTCCTGGGGATACCAGTTTATCTCCCTCGCGACCTTCACTATCTCGTTGGTGAAGTCCTTCACTTTGATGAACCACTGGGTCTTGGGGAGCAGCTCGATGGGGGCCATACACGAGCTCCTCTCGGTGTGCCTGAGGACGCGGTGGTGGACTTTCTTCTTATCGTAGAGCAGACCCATCCTTTCGAGGTCTTCCGCGATCTTCTCGCGCACCTCTTCCGCCTTAAGGCCGGCGTAGGGGCCGGCGTTTTCGTTCATTGTACCGTCCTCGTTGATGGCGATGATGACAGGCAGGTTGTAGCGCTTCTGCCACACCACATCCTGCTCGTCACCGTAGGTACAGTTGTAGACCGCACCGGTTCCGAATTCTGGGTCGACGTCCTCGTCGGCCAGAACCGGCACTTCTCTCTCGAATATCGGGAGCTTCACCTTCTTACCAACCACGTCCTTGTAGCGCTCGTCATCGGGATGGACGAAGACCGCCACACAGGCCGGCATCAGCTCGGGCCTCGTAGTGGCTATCGGCACGTAGCCCGAGCCGTCAGCCAGCGGGAGCTTGATGTAGTAGAGGTAACCGTCCTCCTCGACGTAGCCGACCTCGGCTTTAGCAAGGCTCGTCCTGCAGCGTGGGCACCAGTAGACGGGGTGCTTGTCGCGGTAGAGCATGCCCTTCTTGTAGAACTCAAGGAGGGACTTCTGCACGGCAGCTTTGTACCAGTCATCCATCGTGTGGTACTCCAGATCCCAGTCGGCGGAGTAGCCTATGCGGATGAACTGGTTGCGCATGGCCTCGATGGCCTGCCAGGTCCACTCGACACACTTCTGCAGGAACTTTTCAGGCTCGTCCTTGCTTATCCCGAACTCCTTCTCGACTTTGAGCTCGGTCGGAAGGCCGTGGTTGTCGAAGCCCTGAGGGAAGAGAACGTTGTAGCCGGTCATCCTCTTGTAGCGCGCGATTATGTCAATCCAGGTGTGGCTCAGCACGTGGCCGAGGTGGAGCGTTCCGCTCGTGAACGGGGGTGGCGTATCTATGGCGTAGCTCGGCCTCTTCTCGTCGAGCTCGTACTTGTAGATTTTCTCGTCCAGCCAGAACTTCTGCCACTTCGGTTCAATCTCGTTCGGGTCGTAGGTCTTAGGAAGCATGGGCATCACCTTTTCGGTTTTTTGAAGATGGGTTACCCTCAGAAGGGCGGCTTAAAAATCTTAGCAACGCCGGTGGTGCCGGAGTAGGGACTAACCAAGAAGCGCGGAACGCATGGAATTCACGGGTTGAAATCAGCGTTACGGTGGACGATAGGCACCACCGAGGTATAGAAATGAGCCCGAGGTTTAAAAAGTTTGGGGTTGGACGTTGAGCTACTTCACCGCCACCAACCAGTACCTCCTGTCGCTGGGCCTCAGCTCGTGGAGGTCTCCGTAGATTTTGGCCTTCTTGAAGTGCCTCTCGGCCAAAAGCCTAATCTCCCTCGGGGTGTAGATGTTGAGCTCGTCGTCCACCATGAAGGCCCTAACGCTCCCATCGGGCTTCACTATCTGCACGAGCCTCTTGAAGTGGAGTTTCTGGGTCCCAGGTTCCACCTCGCGCCAGTCCGTTATGATCAACCGCTCATTGCCCTTCCGCTCGTCCCATACTATTGGGCCGTCCCTTCCGCCGTAGTACCAGCACGGGAAGTCGGCGATGAAAATCCCGCCCGGTTTCAGGGCACGTTTTACAGAATTAAACAATTCTTGAATTGCAGAATCGTCGAAATACATGATGGAGGAAAAGAACATCGTCACGGCGTCGAACTCTTTCCTAAAGTCAATCTCAAGCGCGTCCCCCTGAACGAACTCGACGCTAAGCCCTTCCCTTTCCGCCTTCCTTCTCGCGACGGCGAGCATTTCCTCGTGGAGGTCGAGACCGACCACGCCATAACCGCGCCTCGCCAGTTCGAGCGTTGGGATTCCCGTCCCGCAGGCGAGGTCGAGAACCCGCGTTACTTCTCGTTCGGCCTCTTTCCTGAAGAGCCCCACCACGAAGTCAATCTCCTCCCCAACCCGCTCGGCCCTTCGCCGGTAGATGGCATCGTAGTACTCGGCCAAAACTGTGTAGAGCTCGTGCATGGCACCACCAAAAATGAAGTGGGCTTCAGATTTAAAACCCTTCTCCCAGCTCTCGGAAGGCCTTGATTAAAGTGCTATTTTCCCCAGGCGTTCTCACCGAGAAGCGGACGTATTCGTGCAGCCCAAAGCTATCACAGCTCCTCACGAGGATTCCCCGTTCTTTCATCGCTTTGACGAACTCCCCTGCGTTCCCAACGCGCTTGATGAAGAAGTTGGCGTCGCTTTTGACGTCCAAAGCCCTCTCAAGCCTCTCCTTCTCCCGCCAGATGGAGGGCATCGTCCTTCTCAGGTGCTCGAAGCCATCCTTGAGGAGAAACTCAAGAAAGGCAACCCCCGTGGAGCCGATACTCCAGGGCATTCTAACACTCCTAAACGCCTCTGAAAAGCCCAAGACGTAGCCCACCCTTATCCCCGGCAGGCCGTAGCTCTTGGTAAAAGTCCTGAGCTTTACGATGTTTTCCCCCTCTGGGCTTTTCGCCCCCCTGACGAAGTCGATGAAAGCCTCGTCAAGGACGAGAAGGGCTTTTCTGTCCTCAACAGCATCGAGGAGCGGCTTGAGCTCCCTGACCCTATAAAACCTCCCGTCGGGGTTGTTGGGATTGCAGAAGAAGACCACTGAATCTCGCTCAACGAGTTCGGCCAGCTTTTCGGGCTCGTTTGGGCCTTTGACGATTCTGGCTCCGAAGATGCGCGCAACCCTCTCGTACTCGCCGTAGGTGTGGTGGAGAATTATGGCTTTTCGCCCCCTAAGGGCGAGAATTCCGATGAGGTAGAGCGCCTCCGTAATGCCGGCCGTTACCGTAAGGGGTTCACCGACCAGCCCGGCTAGTTCCCGCTCAAGCGCCTCATAGTAGGGGTAGCGGGTGCTTATCTCCTTTGCCCTCTCGAACATCTCGTCGAGCCACTCCGGTGGGTAGGGGTTGAGCGATGCCGAGAAGTCAAGCAGGCCCTCTTCCCTGCTTCCGCCGTGGTAAGTTGAGAACTTTACCGGTTCAAGCATGGACACACCCCCGTTACGAGCAGTATGGATACGATGATCAGCCATTCGGCAACGACCAACCAGTAAATCCTTAACGCCCGCTCAATGTCCGAATTTGCTGGCTCCCTCCCAGGAAAACGGTAAACACCGGGCTTCTCAAGCCAGACGCCGAGGACCGCTGACATCGCCGCTATGGGCTTATCGGAGTTTATCTTGAACCTGGCCAGACGGTAGTAGTGAAGAACCCTGTCCCCTCCGAGCGGGAGGTAGAGCAGAACCGCCAGGCGCGCCGGGAGGAAGTTGAGGAGGTCGTCGAACCTCGCCGAGAACTTGCCGAAGTACTCGTAGTGCTCGTTCCGGTAGCCGAGCATTGCGTCGAGCGTGTTGGCCGCGCGGTAGAGCAGAGCGCCCGGAAGGCTGAAGAGGAGGAAGTAGAAGAGTGGGGCTATCACGGAGTCATTGAGGTTCTCGGCGAGGCTCTCTATCGAGGCAGAGTTCAGGTGGGGCTCGTCGAGACCCTTTGTTTCCCTGCTGACGATCATGGAGACTGCCTTCCTCTTCTTCCCGATGTCAGCGGTTACTGTCATTGAGACGTGTTCGTGCAAACTCCTAACCGCGAAGGAGCTTTTGAGGAGGTAGGCGGCCAGGGCGTAGTTCATGGGGAAAGGGAGGTACAGAGGGAGGAGCGAAAGCACTAAAGCGAAAGCCAGAACGATGAGAGCCGTTAAAGTTCCGGCAAGAAAATCGGGGAGAGGGCCCCTTCTTCTCCACCGGCCATCGATGAACCCGGCCAGCTTCCCGAACCACACGACTGGGTGAACTAACGTCGGCGGTTCTCCCAGGAGCACGTCCCAGAGCAGTGCAAGGATGAAAACCGTCAGAACTTTCATTCTCCAAAGGCCTCCCTTATTGCCGAGTACTCCTCCAGCATTTCTCGCCCCGGTTCCCTCATGCCCCTCCTCACGTACCAGGCAGGATGCCGGAGATAGGTGAACTCAAAGCCGAGCCGCCTCAGAGCTTTCTCGGCCGTCCTGCCGATGGCGAAGATTGCCTCCGGCTTCACCGCCTCAAGCTCCTTCCTGAGGAGCTCAAGCTCGCCCTCTCCAAAGCCCCTCAGCCTGTTGTCGGGCGGGTTGCACTTCACGACGTTGGTTATGTAGACGAAGTCGGGATTGATGCCCAGGGTGAATAGCGTTTTCCTCAGCAGCATCCCGGAGGCATCTCGGTAGAAGCATATCCCCGTCTTTCCGCAGCCCTTTCTCCCCGGCGCCTCCCCGACGAGGACGACCCCCGAGCCCGTCCAGCCGTTGGCGAAGGGAAGGCCTTCGAACTCCCCAACCTGGAGCTGGTAGCGGTGGTACTCCCCGCGGCAGAACCTCTGAGGCTCCCTGAGAAGTTCGCGGTAGAGAGCCTCAAGCTTCCGGGCGGTTCTTTCGTCCTTCGCGTCCACAACGAGGAAGCGCTCTCTTGGGTTGTATATCGTCCTCGCGTAGACCCCGTACGTCCTCTCGTCCAAGCTTAAAAAGTCCCTCCAGTCCCTCAGGAGCAGGGGACGGACCCTCAGGTTCGCCGGGTTGACGTAGACCTCCCCGATTCTCTCAAGCCTCTCGAACCTCAGGAGCATAATGGATAAAAAGTCCAGGGGGTTTATAGCTTTGGTGGTTTGGTTGGGAGAAAAGGGTATCGCGTTTTTCTCGGGCGGCAAGGATGGTCTCTATGCGCTCCACCTGGCAGAGGAGAGTGGAATAGATGTCCCATACCTCCTGGCTCTCAAAACTACGATAGGGCTCTCTCCGCACTGGGAGAACCTCGGGCCCCTGAAGACGCTCGCCGAAGCGACGGGGAAAGAGTTACTCACCTTTGATATGGGTAGTGGGAGCGGGGCTTTGGCGGAGTTTATAGGCTCTCTCGGCGTCGATTACCTGATAGCCGGGGACGTTCTTCTCGAAGATCACAGGAAATGGGTCGAAGGGCTTGCAGAAAAAGCCGGGATCGACGCCCTTGAGCCCATATGGGGAAGAAACACCCTTGGACTGGCCGAGAACATGCTCAAAGATGGCTTCGAGTGGGCGATAATAGCGGTTGACCGGGAAAAGCTCCCCCATAAAGCCCTGGGCTACACCTTCCGTTCGAAGGACGACCTTGAGGGCTTTTTGGAGGCCTACCCCCACGTTGACCCAGTTGGGGAGTTCGGCGAGTTCCACACCGTGGTTCTGGCCTCTCCCCTGTTTGAGGAAAGGTTTGAGCTGGAAATAAACTCCGTCGAGGAGGGCGATAGATATAACTGGCTGAGGTTTGGGCTGGTGAGAGCATGAACGCGGGGGAACTCTTACAAAAGCTCGAAAATCACGGCGTAACGCTTGATGCAGTCCTCGACACAGCCATGGCGCTCTACATCGGGGATGACCGCGGGGATGTCCGGGAAAAGCTTCGGAAGCTTATGCTCCGCTATCTCAACGACGTCAACGTCCAGTCGCTCCTGACGGCGGCGCTCCTCCTTGAGGAAAACTTCAGAGTCGAGGGAGACCCGGTCAATCTGGTGGCCGACGAGCTGATAGGGATAGACATAGCCGAATACATCGGGGGCAAGATGGCGCTCTTCAACTTCTTTTACTACGATACCAGGAAGCCCGGAATTCTTGCCGAGCTGCCACCGTTCCTGGATGACGCGGTCGGAGGGTTTATAGCGGGCTGTATGACAAAGCTCTTTGAAGGTGGTTTCGATGACCAAGGTTGAAACCCGAAAGTGTCCCCTCTGCGGTGGAACGATGGTGCGAAGCAAGACGAAAAGGGGCGGTTATTCCCGCTTCTTCTGGCAACCTCCATGGAAGAGCAAAACCACCGGCCTGCTGAGGCCATTCATCGAGGCAACGCCCTATCTCTGTCTCGACTGCGGCGTTGTCTTGGCGTTCGTTGATGAGGGAACGCTCTCAAGCCTCAGGGAGGAATTTGAGGAGAAGAGAACAGAGGTGAGCGTGTGAGAAACCTCCTGCCATTCCTCACGCGAATACCCATCAGGGGGGACTTTGAGAAGGCTAAACATGAGCTTTGGGCGCTTCCACTGGTTGCTCCGCTCAGCTCAGCCCTTCCAGTCGTTGTGCTCCATCTCAACCCGCCCCTTGCCAACGTCCTGGCGGTTCTGGCACTCTACTCTACAATAGGCCTCCTTCACCTCGACGGTCTGGCCGACTGGGCCGACGGGGTGATGGTCAAGGGCGAGAGGGAGATGAAGATCAAAGCGATGAAGGACGTCAACACGGGCATAGCGGGAGTTTTTGCCGCTGTCATGGTTCTCATCCTCCAGGTTTACTCTCTCCCCCTGGTGCCGTTCTACGCACTCTACATCGCCGAACTGAACTCGAAGTTCGCTATGCTCCTCGGACTTTCAACTGGGAGACCGCTTGGCCGGGGGCTCGGCTCCTACTTCATGGAGGGGATGGACAGGAGGCAGCTCGCCATCGGGACACTCCTCTACGCCCTGCTCTACCTTCCCGTTATCCTCTACGACCCATTAACGCTTTCAGGTATTGGAGGTCTGCTGTTCGGAATCTACGTCATCAAGCTCTCCCTCGACAATTTTGGAGGGATAAACGGTGACTGCCTTGGGGCTGTGGCCGAAATCACGCGGGCCGGGACGTTGCTCGTTCTGGCCTTTGCCGGGGCTTATCTTGGGGGCTGAAGTCCTGGAATAACGACGAGCCTGTCAAGCGCCCTGTCTTCCAAGGCCGCATACGGGATGTAGCCCCTCCCCCGAGCCCTCTCGATGAAGTCCCGTATCCTGTCTGTGTTCTCCGGGCTCCCAGTGCCGTCATCAATGTAGTCAACTACAAGAACGAGCTTTCCAGCCTCCGCGACCCTATCGAGAAAGGGGAGCTTTTCCTCCATCCAGGGGCTGCTATGGAACCCGTCGTAGAATACGTCTTCACTCGCCCAGCCTGAGACGGTCTTGAGAAGCGCCCCATCGTCGTATCCAAGCAGGTCCTCCCCGTTCTGCGGAACGATCATGAAGCCCTCCCCGGCTTTCGAGCGGGTGTAGTTCGCTATCTCCAGTATGAACTCTATCATCTCCTGCGCGGCCCAGCTCTCGTTGTAGCCCCTTTCCGCCCAGAACCAGTACTCGTCCACCTTGTCGAGGTAGACGCCCATAAAGCCCTGCGCGATGATCTTATCGAGGTACTCGAAGATAATCCGCTTCCACTCCTCGTCCCAGTATCTGACAGCGTAGTTGCCCCTCCACTCGGGGTTCTCGGGGCCCAGCCACTCGGGCGGGTTCTCCACCCAGCCCTCGTCCCAGTAGAAGCGATAATCTTCCGCCTCGCCGATGCTGATGTAGGCGATGGGGATAATCCCTGCCCCCTTAATCACCTCAATCTCCTCGCGCGTATAGGCTGTTTCCTCGCTTCCATCCCTAGAGTAGTCCATGACGATCAGGTCAAAGCCGCTCTCCACTATGGCCGCTGGACTCGCGTTCTGAAGCCAGTAGGCCCAGCTCTCAACCGAGAGGTTTGATCCCCCGTCCCCCTTGGGGGCCACTGCCCCTTTCTCCGCGGGAGAAGCGTTGTCCCGGCCCTGAAAAGAGGGGATGATACTCACTGAGGGACTGTCCTCAAGGGGCGTGTTTTGGGTCATGTTCGAGCCCGCACTCGGCGTTGCAGTCGATGGCGTTCCCTGTGAGGGAATCCTGAATACGCATCCCGAGGCCACTAAGATGATGATCACGGCAATGACCGGGGTGTATCTCATACTCTCCCAGTTGGGAGTAAGGGCTTTTAACCCTTATCCGCTATTAACCACCATGATAGTCATCCTCGCCGGCGGAAGGTCGAGCCGGATGGGCCGGGAAAAGCCCGTCCTGAATGTTGGCGGAAAACCGATGCTCCTGAGGGTTTACGAGCAGGCGAAAAAGGCCGGAGAAACCATCGTGGCCCTCTCGCGAAGCACGCCGAAGACAAGGGAGCTCTGCCTGCGTGAGGGAATTCCCTTCGTGGAAACGCCGGGAAGGGGATATGTGGAGGACGTTGGCTGGCTCCTCCGTGAGTTCGGGCCCTTCGTGAGCGTTTCTGCTGACCTGCCCTTCGTGAAAGCCTCGGACATTGCTCTGATCAGGAGGGCCTTCGACGGAAGGACGAGCCTGACCGGCGTCCTCCCGCTGGGGCTGGTTCCAAAGGACTTGAACCCGGTCATCTATAAGGGCTACGCGGTAGTCGGCCTGAACGCCGTTGGGGCCGAAGGCGAGCGTTTTTTTGAGCTGAACAACCCCCTGCTGGCGCTCAACGTGAATACTCCAAAAGAGTTAAAGCTTGCGAGGAGGATAGCGGATCTGGTGGGTGAGCGATGAGGCTGGAGAGGGTGTCCGGGGTTCTGCTCTTCATAGGCATTCTTATAATGGGCGGCCTTCTCTTCTTCGGATTCCTGCTCTTCGCACTCGGCCTCTTCGTGGTGTTGGCGTTCCTTTTCTTCGGCTTCTACCTCTACGTCCGCCTGAAGCTCTGGTGGGCGAGGAGACACCCACCAAAGGAGCTTGAAAGTCCGGAGGATTATTTCTAAATTCCCAGCTCCCCTAGAACCCTCTCCACGTCGAGGTTTTTCTCAACGAGCCTGGCGAACCTCTCTATCTCCTCCTCGATGCTCCAGCCCTCGACCGAAACCGGCTCAAGTCCCTTCTCGGCCCTGATCAGGTTGAGGAACCTCTCGGTGAAGGCGAAGTTGTGAAAGATGCCGTGCAGGTAGGTTCCGAAGGCCCTCTCGCCAACAGCCCCTTCAGGCTCGAAGGTTTTGCCCCCATTAACAGAAGTGATGATGGAGAACGGCTTATCCGAGACGGAACGGCCCATCCTTATCTCGTAGCCCTCAACCGCCATTCCCTTAGCGGGTTCCCAGAGTACCCTCGCACCGAGATGATTCGTCCTCTTGGTTTTTTCAAAGACCGTTTTGGCCGGAAGCAAACCGATTCCCCTGACCTTCCCGCGCTTTGATTCAACGGTGTCTATTATCTCCCTCCCGAGCATCTGGAAGCCCCCGCAGATTCCCACAATGAACGAACCTTCGCGATGGGCCTCCAGTATGGCGTCTTCAATCCCGTTCTCGCGCATCCAGAGCAGATCCTCAACTGTGTTCTTGCTTCCCGGGATTATGATGAGGTCGCCCGTTATTTCCTCGGGTTTTGTCACGTAATCGACTCCGTTCGCCCAGTGGAGGGGCTCAAAGTCCGTGAAGTTGCTTATGTGGGGAAGCCTGACAATTTGGATGTGAAGGTCGCCCTTCACCTTCGGGAACTCTGTCAGGGAATCCTCCTCTGGAAGGCGGTGCTCGACGTAGGGGATAACGCCGAGGGTTGGCCTTCCGTAGCGCTTTTCAAGGTATTCGAAGCCCGGTTCAAGGAGAGATTTATCTCCACGGAACTTGTTGAAGATGAAGCCAATTATCGCTTCCCTTTCCCCGGGTTTTAGAAGCTCCATCGTGCCCACTATGCTCGCGAAGCTCCCGCCCCTGTCTATGTCGGTGACGAGAATTCCCTTCGCTTTCGCGTGGAGCATAACCCTCGTGTTGGCTATGTCGTAGTCCCTGAGGTTTATCTCCACCGGACTGCCGGCGCCCTCGATGATAACAATGTCATGTTCCCGTTTTAGGTGGTCGAGGACTTCCATGGCCTTGCGGAAGAGCTCCTCCTTTCTTGAGAGCATGTAGTCCCTCGCGGAGACGCTCCCAATCGGTTTTCCCATAAAGACAACCTGGCTTCTCATATTCCCCTCTGGCTTGAGAAGGATCGGGTTGAACCTCACGCTCGGTTTCTTCCGGCAGGCTATCGCCTGCAGGTACTGCGCCCTGCTAATCTCACCGCCTTCGATGCTCGGCGCGGAGTTCAGGCTCATGTTCTGGCTCTTGAATGGAACCACGTCGTAGCCGAGGTTTGAGAAAATCCTGCAGAGGGCCGTTGCCAGGAGGGACTTGCCCGCTCCGGATGAAGTTCCGAGTATCATCAACGCCTCTCCCATTCTCTCACCGTTCAGAGTTGGCCGAAGGGCATATAAAGTATTGGATAAAAAGTCCAGCGGTGGTCAGGATGAAGAGCCTCTTCCTGCTGGTATTGGGGAACACCGAGATAAGCACCGTCCCGGGAATAAGTGTCGCCGGGGCGACGCCAGAACTGACGAAGCTGACGCCCCCAGCGGATGCAGAATACCTATTCCACGAAAAGCCGCTGATAATCGACGCAATACCCGTGACCCCGGAGGGACATCCGACGCCGGCCATAATAACAAAAGCCGCCAGAGAGCTCGCGGGCTTTCCCATCCTCGTCGTCAGGGGTGGGACCTATCTGGCACCTCTCGTCCCCCACGTACACATCAGCGACTCCATCGGGAGGGACTTCAGAAGGGGGCCCGCTCTGCCGGAGTTCGAAGACATACTCAAACGGGCCAGGCTCCTTGGTGAGGAGCTGAACAAAACGCCCGTTGAAGAACTGGTAATCGGCGAGTCCACACCGGGGGGAACCACGACCGCACAGGCCGTCCTGTGGGCGCTCGGCTACGATGCCAAGACGAGCTCAGCCTCACCTGAAAACCCCCAGAGCCTTAAGGAGAAGGTGATAGGGGAGGGCTTCAAAAGGGCCGGGATTGAACGGGGTGGGTTGAAGAACAGCCCCCTTGAGGCCCTGAGGCAGTTCGGCGACCCCATGATGGCGACGGTGATAGGTGTCTCCCTCGGGTTCAGAAAGAAGGTCGTCCTGGCCGGCGGGACTCAGATGTTGGCGGTCTCGGCCATTCTAAAGGCCCTCGGTGAGGACTTAAGCAGGTTCATGATTGCAACCACCAGGTGGGTCGTGAAAGATAGGAGTGCCACGTTCCTCGAAACGGCAAAGGAAATCGGGGTAGCAACCTATGCGGCTGACCTAGACTTCTCGAAGAGCGAATTCAAAGGCCTCAGAGACTACGAGCGTGGCTACGTCAAGGAAGGCGTCGGGGCGGGAGGAGCAACGTGGCTCGCCCTCAAGGCTGGCTTCTCTCCGGAAGACGTTAGGGAAAAGGTCGAGGAGCTTTACAGAAGGCTCATGGAGATGAAGGCCTCAGGGGATCATCCCTGATGCCTTTCCACTTTTTAATGCTCTCCTTAAGGGCCCTCCTGACGGCTTTTCCGATGCTCATCCCGAGCTCCGTCGCAGTTCCTGCCCATTCAATCTCTCCCTCGAAAGCAAAGACCCCAATTCCGTCGCTCGTTGTTCCGGTGGCATTGTAGCCGAGACTCAGCAGGGTGTATGTTTTCGCCTCCGTTGCGGTCATCACCGCGTTCACCATCGCTCCAAGGGTGAGGCCTTCCTCAATGACGAGGGCGATGTTTATTGTTCCCGGCTTCCACGGGGGTGGCTCATCGCCGGCTATGGCGGGGTTCGTTATTCCAGCGGTGACGTATGCCGTAACGCCATTGACCCTTGACGTTGCGAGGACTTTGCTCACATCGGCGGCCGTCATAAAGCCAACGAAGTTTTCAATACCGTTCTTCCGCTCGAAGGCGAGGCAGTCCCTCCTATAATCGCCGGAGTAGTTCTTGTGCACCATCATGAAGAAGAAACCGTTTGCCCTCGTCAGTCCTCCCCTGTGCGGCGCGTTGCTCAGCGACAGCATCGGCTCATCGAAGGGGCGTATGAAGTTGTTGGGCTCCATGCCTTCTCCCTCGACTTTTCAGAATATAACCATTCCTGTTAAACGCTCTCATTTGCTGAAAGGTTATTAAGGCAGGAGAATATTTTACCCGGGTGGTAACATGGGAGTTGTGGAGCACAAGAGGAAGGCCCCAAAGAGGTTCAAGTTCGCGGTCATAACGGTGAGCGACACCGCCAGCAGGGGAGAGAAGGAGGACAAGAGCGGAAAGTTTCTCATCGAGGAGCTGGAGAGGGCAGGGCATGAGAAGGTTTACTACTCAGTCGTCCCCGACGAGAAGATTGAGATAATCGGGGCAATCGTCGAGGCCTTCAAAGCAGGCGCCGATGTTCTCGTGACCTCCGGTGGGACGGGGATAGCGCCCAGAGATGTCACCGTGGAGAGCGTCAGGCCGCTTTTGGACAAGGAGCTGAGCGGCTTCGGCGAGGTTTTCAGGCTTCTGAGCTACGAGGAGATAGGCACGGCCGCGGTCATGACGAGGGCGACCGCAGGGATAATCCGGAGCTCCGGGAGAGTAATGGCGGTCTTCTGCCTGCCCGGAAGCCTCGGAGCGGCAAAGACCGGAGTCAAAATAATTCTGAACGAGGCAGGTCACGTGCTGAAGCACGCGGGGGAGCGGAGATGAGGGAGTTCAAAAGACTGACCCCCTACAGGGATGCGTTTCGAATGATGATGGACGACCTAAGGGAGATCCCCGATGCGGAGGAAGTCTCCCTGACTGAGGCCCTCGGCAGGGTTCTGGCGGAGGACGTGACTTCTCCCATAGACAGCCCGCCCTTTGACAGGTCCGCTGTTGACGGCTATGCTCTCCGCGCCGAGGACACCTTCCCTGCGAGGGAGTACAGCCCGGTCGAGCTCAGGGTTGTGGATGAGATCACGGCAGGGGAGGAGAGCGGGGTCACGGTTGAGTCCGGCACCGCCGTAAAGCTCATGACTGGGGCAAAGCTGCCGGAGGGCGCGAATGCCGTCATCATGCAGGAGATGGTGGAGCGTGAGGGAGACGTCATAAGGGTTCTCAGGCCGGTTGCCCCGGGCCAGAACGTGGCCTTCGCGGGAGAGGACGTCAGGAAGGGGGAGGTCGTTCTGAAAAAAGGCCAGATTCTGAGACCTCAAGATCTCGCCCTCCTCAAGAGCCTCGGCTTTAAAACGGTGAATGTCAAGAGGAAGCCCCGAGTCGGGATAATAATAACCGGCGACGAGCTGATCGAGGAGTTCGACGAGGATGCGCTGATGTCCGGAAAGATCATGGAGAGCAACTCGGCCATGCTGACCGGCCTGGTCAGGGAGTACTTTGGAGAGCCGGTTTTTTATGGCGTTGTCCCGGATGAGGAGGATGCCATTCGGTCTGCGATAGAGAAGGCAAAGAAGGAATGCAACCTCGTTCTCGTCACAGGCGGCTCCGCCTTCGGCGACAAGGATTTTGCCCACCGCTTTGTCAGGCTGCTCTTCCACGGGACGACGATAAAGCCCGGAAGGCCAATAGGGTACGGCGAGAGGGTCTTCATAATGAGCGGCTATCCCGCGGCCGTCTTCGCCCAGTTCCACCTCTACGTCAAGCACGCCCTGGCAAAGCTGGTGGGGGCCAGAGACTACGAGGTGAAGGTTTACGCCCAACTCACCGAGAGCGTTCCAAGCCAGCTCGGGAGACACGAGTTCGTGAAGGTCCGGTACGGGAACGGAAAGGCTAGACCGATCCGGAAGAAGGGCAGTGGTATAATAAGCTCGCTGGTGGAGAGCAACGGCTACATAGTCATTCCGGAGGACAGTGAAGGACATCTAGAAGGGGAGACCGTGGAAGTTGTGCTCTACTAGCTATGCCTCCTGGAGAAAAGACTCGAGGTGGACAAACTTCAGTATGGCCCGGACATCCTCGGGAATGTCACAAAGCCTGCGGGGATCTGCGAGCATCTCAAGTACCTCAATGACCTCCGTGGTCTTCCTCTCCTTTCTCCTCCTGGGAGGGTAACCCTGCCAGGGGGGATAGTACTTGAGGAGTACCTCCCACTTGTTTCTTCCTGCGATTATCATGGTACCACTCGTGTGAATCTTGTACATGTCATTAATAAATCTTTTTGGCACATCATCTGCACGGCCGCTGATGTTTCGACGAAGAATCTGACTATGGCCCGCCCGTAACCCCCGCCCCCATCGGTGCCTCACGGCGAACTCGGGCGGGTTAACCCAGGCGGGCCTCAGCTGTGCTCGGCCTGGGTTTCCCACGGTCATTGCGCTCCGTAACGCGGAAGGCCCTCCCGCGGGGACCTCGCTGAGGCCGAGCTGTAGCCCCCGCATCGCCCCCCGGTTCATTCTCCCCGGGGTCCTCGCGCAGGGGCAGTAGTGGGTAGAAAAGAGGAGTATATAAAGCTGTCCTCACTCCATGAGCTTCCTGAGCTGGGCGTAGAGCCTGTTCTCAAGGCTCTCCTTCTCAATGACGAGTATCAGTGTACCCTTGTTAACTATAACAAAGTCCCTGAGCTTCGAAAGGAACTTCATGAGGCTCTCCCAGGAGTTGTAGACCGTCAGGTACTCAAGGCAGTCGATTACGATAACGCCCTGCTCTCCCATCCTGGCGGATTCTTCCAGATACTTGTACGCCAGTTCGGTCATCCTCGCGAGGTTGGTCGGGTTTATGGTGTTCTTGAACCGCCCCTGGAAGGGTATGGTCGTCACGAAATAGTACTGCCACCCATCCGGAACCTGGGTAACATCCCTGACAAAGGCCAGGACCGGCCTGTCCTTGAGCTTCTCCCTGAGCTTCTGGTACTCCTTTCCGTTAACAACCATCACGCCCGGCTTGAGGTCAATGGGCTGTGCGGTCCTGCCCTCCTGCGGCATGAAGAACTCCGATGAAGTGAGCTTTACCATCGCCACTACCATTCCTATTATGAGGGCAGTGGACAGGGTAAAGCCTATGGCCTTGTACCACTCGGTGTTCCCGAAGAGTGCCGCCGGGATTAGATGGATGCCGAACAGTATTATGCTAATGTAGAGATATCTGACGGCACTTTTGTATATCTCTTCGGTTTCCTTAAGAAGGAGACCGCCGGCGATGACGAATACTCCGGTTATGCCGAGGGTGGCGGCGCTGGTTATTGACCACAGGGCGTCTCCAGTGTAGAGGTACACTCCAATCATGTATACCATAAAGGCAACCGGCATCACTGCGAGCATTGAGAGGGTTCTGTATCTGACGGTTATTGACTCCTCCTCAAGGAACTTCACCGCACCATAGAAGATAAGGCCCGAGAACGTGGGGAGAAGGAGCATACCTATCATTTGAAACGTTGGGTTCGTGAGAACCGTCGAGAGAATTGCCAGGAAGTCAAACACCCAGGCGAGAGAAAAGGCCAGGGCTGATCTCCTCTTGTTGTGGAGATATATGCGGAATATCCACGCTGCCGCTATCAGGTCGGCTATCAAAACCATGGCGGCCTCAGCAAACACAATCACCTGAATGCCATCCAACACATCTCACCCCACTTTCCTTTCGGGGTCTCCAAACCCATCCCATTTAAACGGTCCGTGTGGGGGTGTTCTGACTGCCGTTTCATCCTCGAATTTAACGACCAGAACTTCAGGCCTGGCTATAACTATTGCAACCCGTCCGCGTTCGCGGCGCTTGACTATCCGGTATCCATCCTCCCCACGCCTCATGGGGAATACCAGTGTAAAGGGGTAGTTGGGGTAGTACCAGAACTCTTCCCTCATGTGTATACCCACCAGGTCACCAAATAAGTAATACCCATAAAGAGGTATAAGCTTTGTGCCTTCAAATTTTTCACGGAGCGTCTCAAAGAATGCCTGGTTTATGCCCACCCCGCTTATTATTGCAGTCTCAATGCTGTCGCTGTAAGGTTCGAAAAGCGCCATGAGAGGGGGTGCCGAGCGCACCGTGTTTATTTTGTCTTTCTCCATAATGCGGGTGGTGTACCTTACGAGGGGGCCTAACATCTTCAGAACTGCCTGCAGCCCCTGAGTTTCATAAACCTTCTTCAGGCCGTCCGTTTCCATACCAATGAAGTATAGGACACCTCCATAGCTCCATACGAGCTCGCTTATCTCCTCCTGGAACCATCCGTACGGGCCGTGGGCTATTGCCCTCATCTGGTGGGCATCGTTGTAAAGGTCATTCAGGCCGTAGACCTCGTCGAGGGCCTTCCTAAGATACAGGTGGCTTGCCAGGAGATACTCCCTATCCCAGTGCCCGATGGCCCTCTCCCTGGTCGTTCCGGAGGACTGATAAAACCTTATCCTGCCAGAATAGCCCTCGGGTACGAACTCCAGCCAGTTGTGTCTGAGGTAATCTTCGTCCACGATCAGCCCAGAATTAAAAATCTTCTCAAAAACCTCCTCAAGCCTGCCCTGGAAAATTTCATCGAGGTCAGGATTCAGCTCGTTGGAAATCCTCCTCCAGTAAGGGGTTGCCCGGAGATGAAACTCAAAGACCTCCCTGAGGTACTCAACTGAATCGGTGCTGTCAACGCTCAGAGGGTCTTCATAGAGTTTATCCAACATTTCTCCATAGTTCATGGGGTTAATTTAACTGGGACGGTATAAAAACCTTTCCTATTGCAATCCATCCAAAAATGGTTGGACAAACCCCAACAATTATATACTATTAGCTCGATTTACTAGTTCGGTGAGCGCCCGTGACCCTGATTGTTGGAAGAACCGACAAGGAGGGTATTGAAGATTTTAGATATACCCTCAGCAAGAGCCTGGAAACGACCAGATTCTGGCAGGAGAAGTTCTCCGGAGTCGATCCGGATGGGATAACCCCCAATGACCTTGCTGATCTTACCGATAGGGTAACGATAACGCCCCATGATCTCTACGATGTTGGCAGGGTGTGGCCCGATTACATCCAGAGGGCCCAGGTATTCCACACCGTGATGAGAACGAGCGGAACGACCGGAAAGCCCAAGAGAATAGCCTACACCAGGGACGACCGCTTCCGAACAGCCCGCCAGGTAGAGCCTTGGATCAGGGAGTACATGGATAAAGGGGACAGAATTGCCTCGTTCTTCCCACCACTGCCGTCTTCATCAGGAATGTTCGCCTTTGGGAGCTTTGAAGCGCTCAACGCGAAGTCCGCCTACTATCAGATCCCCATCCAGTACCTGCTTGACAAAGAGATGCTCCTCAAGGAGCTCAACTACATCAAGCCCACCGCACTCTTCTGCCTGACGGCAACTGCCTACAACCTCGGTCTCGTCCTCCCGGAGTCCATAAAGAAGGACATACAGACCATAGTGGTCGGAGGCGAAACCCTAACCCCCGAGCTCGCGAGGGCGACGCTTGAGCTGTTTGAGAACGCCGTAATAATCGATAACTTCGGCTCGACCGAGGACGCTATCACGGGCTACCGCGTCATCACGAGGAAGAAGGCCACGAAGTTCAACTTCGAGGAGTCCATAGTCATCCTCAAGGACAACGGAGACGGCTACGACGACTACAAGCGCATCTACATAACCAAGGTCATGAGGGAAGGCGAGCTAACTGGCCTACCCCTCTTCAACTACGACATAGGCGACCTCGCAAGGATAGAGAACGGAGAGGTCAGGAACATAATCCGCATCAAGGACGTGGTAACACTCGCGGGAGCCAAGCTCCATATCGATCAGGTGATGGAGATAGTCTACGACCATCCGGCCCTCGTGGACTTCGTGATAATCTATCACCCGCTCTCGCCCGAGAACCCCAGACCGAAGGCGATAATTCGCGTCGCCTACAGCGGTGAAAAGCCCGCAGGGATAGAGGACGAGGTCAGGGAGCTCATCTACGAGGCGAACAACCCCGTTCGCTACGAGGTTGAGGAGTCCAAGCAAGCCGAACTGATAATCGAAGCAGTCCCCCTTGAGAAGCTCAGGGCCGACCTCCCGAAGAGGCTCGGAAAGACTAAGAGGATATACATCGTGGGCAAGGATCTCTGATTCTGCCGTTCTTTCCCTTCCAATTTTGTCACAATGCCGAAAATTTATATAAGGCTCTTCTCAAACTTCCAGCGGTGGTGTCAATGGATGGGAAGATTATTCACGACGGCATTCACGGCAGCATGAAGCTCACCGGCATTATCCTCGACCTCGTCAAGACTCCCGAGTTTCAGAGGCTCAGGAACATAAGACAGCTCGGTTTGGCCTACCTCGTCTACCCAGGTGCCAACCACAGCAGGTTCGAGCACTCCCTCGGTGCGTGGCATCTCGCCAAACGGCTCTCCCAGGAGGTCGGTCTGGATGAGAACGAGAGCATGCTCCTGCAGGTGGGGGCCCTGCTCCACGACATCGGCCACGGGCCCTTCAGCCACACCTTCGAGAGCATATACAAGCACTACGTCAAGGAGCACGACCACATGCACCTCGGCCAGGACATGGTGCTGGGGAGGATAAACATCACAGAGAGCGAGAACGGTGGGAGGATTCCGGAGATAATCGAAAGCTACGGCTACGACTTCACACCCAAGGACGTTGCCAATCTCATACGTGGAAAGCACGAAAAGCACTACCTAGGCCACATGCTCCACGGCGACGTCGACGTCGACCAGCTGGACTACCTCGTAAGGGACGCCCACTACACAGGCGTCGCCCATGGGATAATAGACCTTGAGAGGCTGATGAAGGTTCTGAGGATACACGGCGACGAACTCGTTGTCGATGAAAAGGGGATAGAGGCCGTTGAGGGAATGATGGTGGCAAGGTCGCTCATGTACTCCCGCGTCTACTTCCACCACACCGTTAAGATAGCCGAAGGCATGCTGACCAGAGCGCTGGAGTTCGCCCTGGAGGAGGGCTACCTCTGGGACTTCTGGCGCATGACCGACTGCAGAGTTCTGGTCGAGCTGGAGGATCTAGAAGGGTTCCCGGCCGAGATGGTAAGGCGTATAAAGTACCGCGAGCTTTACAAGGCCGCCGTTCTGGCCAGCGCCGACGAGCTGAGCGGAGAGGAAAAGAAGGAACTCTTAACGGCCTACAGAAATGTGAAGCGGAGGCAGGAGATAGAGAGAACCCTCGCGGATATGGTCGGCGCGAGGGAGGGTGAGGTTATCCTTGAGTTCAGCATAGCCGACCTAATGCTCAGCGAACCAAGGCTCAAGGCGACGGAGATAAACGTCCTCCTGGGCAACGGGGAGCTTCAGCCGCTGACTAAGGTTACACCCCTTGCCAACGCCCTTAAGAGACGCCAGACGCCGCGCTGGGCAGTCTTAATAGCCGCGCCGAAGGAGTACGTCCCAAAGGTAAGGAAAGTCTGGAAAAAGGTCCTCTTCAGCTGAAGAGCTGCTTCTTTATTTCCTTCTTGAGTTCCTCTATCATCTCTATGAGCTCATCGGCGTCCCTGACCTCCTCAAGCCTCTCCTTGGGGATCAGGGGAACGTCGCCGACGACCTCTGTTCTCGTTTTCTCCAGTATGAAGACACCATCGCTGTTGATTATCCTGCTCACCTCGGTAACCATCTCCGCCCTCTTTACCGTCGAGCGGGTCTTTCTCTCGTCTATGCCGGTCAGGATGTTGAACTCATCCTCCTTTGACACGGCGTTGAACGGGGCCTTCTTGACCTTCACAACACCGAGACCGAGGCCCTTGAGGCGTTCGAATATTTCCCTCTCAAGGGGGCTCTCGGGGGTAACGTTGAGGTCTGCCTCCACAGTGGAGTGAAGGATGTCGATCGGCTCTGCAAGCGGCTCGTCGAACAGTTCCTCAAGCCGTATAGCGACCTCCAGGGATACCGCCTGCTCGCCCCGCTCGTAGTTTATCAGGCTCTTCCGTGAAACGCCGATGAGCTGAGCCAGCTCGTTCACGGAATAGCCGTACTTCTCTCTTAGTCTCTTCAGAAGCCCGCCGTTTATCCTTACGTAGAAGCCCCCGCGTTCGGCAAATATGGCCGGCAGTTCATTCTCAACGAGGACGTCGTAGAGGGTTTCCGGCCGCAGGGCGTATATCCCGAAACGCTCGTAAACCACCCCCTCCTCAAGCTCGGCGTTCTTTGTCTTCAGCCCAACTATCAGAGGGGACGCCTTGAAGAACTTGGACAGGCGCTTCAGGTCTTCGGCCTGCTCCTCGGTGACGGTGTCTATGTTGGTGGCCACCTTGATGAAGAGCAGCAGGAGTAACCTGCTCGCCACTATGTCAAAGCACGACCCCTTGAAGTCCATCCGTGCCGTTTTGTATCCTGTGCCCCTGAGTATCGCCTCGACCGTTCTGATGAGCCTTTCCCTGTCCATCATTTTTAAATACGCAAAGGGCTTAATAAAGTTAAGGTGTTTGCATGAGGCCGATAATTCTCAAGGGCAACCTCGTTTCCCTGGGCGTTCTCCTCAGGGAGGACTTGAAGCACGTCTGGGTCTGGTACAACGACAGGGAAGTTAGAAGGTACCTGTCGTATCCGGAGGAAGTGTTCTTCTACGAGGACGAGCTCGAATGGTACGAGGCTCTGAGGCGGGAAAAGAAGCACGAAAAGGTCTTCGCAATAATAGAGAACTCCTCGCGCTCCCCCGTTGGGCTCGTCGGCCTACACAAGATAGACCATCACAACGGCAGGGCGGAGCTCGGCTACTTCTTGGCCCGGGAGTACTGGGGTCACGGATATGCCAGCGAAGCCGTAAAGCTCGCCCTCGATTACGCCTTCGAGTGGCTCAACCTCAGGAAGGTTTACGCCCACGTCTTCGAGACCAACGCCCCCTCCATACGGGTCCTGGAAAAGAACGGCTTCAAACTCGCCGGCCGCTGGAGGAAGCACCAGTACGTCCCCGGGGAAGGCTTCGTTGACGTGCTCCTGTACGAGAAGTTCAGGGGGTAGTGGCCACACTGACGGGGCTCCGGTTGATTTTTAAACCCCCTCCCTTTTCTCTCAACGATGAGGCTTCACATCGGGATCGACGACACGGATTCGCCCAACGGCATGTGCACCACCTACCTTGGCGCGCTACTCTACCGCGAGCTTTCCCGCTTAGCGGAGCCCATTGACCTTCCCCGCCTGATCAGGCTCAACCCGAACATTCCATACAAAACCCGCGGCAACGGAGCGGTCGCGATGGCCTTCGAGGCCGATGAGGGAACCATCCCGGAAATCAAAGACCTCGTCCTCTCCCATGTGGGCCAGCTTTCCGACTTCACCCACGAGAACACCAACCCCGGCGTTGCCTTCCTTGAGGGAGACGTCCCAGGAGAGCTCCGCGAGTTCTCGCTGAAGGCCCTGAGGGAGCACGTTACGATCAATGAAGCGGAGAGGGTCGCTAGAGAGGTTGGGGCAGAGTACTTCAAGTTCAAGCTCGGCAGAGGAATAATCGGTGCGCTCGCGGCCATCGGCTACCCGCTGGAGAGGTTCACCTACGAGCTTCTGGCCTACCGCGAGCCGGAGAACTGGGGAACATCGAGGAGAGTTAATGGGGAGAGCGTCTTTTTAGCTGACAGCTGGGCCTATCCCTTCAGCTACGACAACGTTGACCCCTACAAGCGGACGGTTCTCATAACGCCACACGGAAAGGACCCCGTCTTAGTGGGAATCCGGGGGATTGACAGGGGAAAAGTCGTTCAGGTCTTCGAGCGCGTTGAGTTCCTTGAGCCGGTCGCCTTCTACCAGCTCTACAAGACTAACCAGAACACCGACGACCATTTAGTTCCAAAGAAAATTGGCGAGCTCAGGCTCTACGACAGTGTCGTCGTGAGGGGAAAGGTAGCCCGCCCTTACTGGGAGCGCGGAAGGCACGTATTCTTCGAGCTTGAGGACGATACCGGGAGGATTAGGGTTGCGGCCTTTGAACCAACCAAGAAGTTCAGGAACTGGGTCAGAAAGCTTCTGCCCGGCGATGAGATTATAGCCGCCGGTGGGGTGAAGGAGCACGAGGGCGTTCTAACGCTCAACCTTGAGAAGTTCTATCCGGTCAAGCTCGTTCCCAAAATCGAGTTCAAAAAGCCGAAATGTCCCAGATGCGGAGGAACGATGAAGAGCAAAGGGGATTACCTCAAGTGCAAGCGCTGTGGCCATAAGATGCCGAAGAAGCTGGTTCCGGTTGAAGTGCCCAGGGACTTAGAGAAAAAAATCTACGAGGTCCCTCCCGATGCCAGAAAGCACCTGTCGAGGCCGTTGGTTCTGCCGGGCGGGGAGGACAAGCTGTTGGAGCTTTTGTGATTGCATGATAAACCAAAAATCCTTTATGCAATCCCGCCAAAACTCCTTTGGTGGTAGCGTGTCCATCATAGAGCAGCTCCGCAGGGACTTCGAGCCCTTCAGATATGACTGCATGGGGATACTCCTCTACGGCTCATACGCTAAAGGAGAGGCAACAAAGCGGAGCGACGTTGATATTTGCCTGGTGAAGCCAAAACTGGGGACTTACGAGAGGGTTCTTGAAAAGCTCGGTGGAAAGTACGACGTGAAGGTCTTCGAGGAACTTCCGCTCTACGTTCAGATCGAGGTCATCAGAAACCACAGGGTAGTCTACGGTGACGAGCTTGAGCTTTCCGAGTACTTTTACCGGTTCAGAAAGCTCTGGAAAGACATGGAGCACCGTGTTAAGGAGAATCAGTTCAAGAGCGTGAGGGAGAAAGTAAAGCTCAGGAGGCGTGCCCGTGAGAAGGCAAAGGTACTTGGAAAAGCTTGAGAAGTTTTAGGAGGAGTACGAGTTCATAAAGGGCCACGAGATAAAGGACGATGTCACGCTCAGGGCTCTCCTGTATTCGCTCCAGGTGTGCGTGGACGTTGCCATGGACATTGTGGCCATGCTGACGAAGAACCTAGGCATAACGGTCGAGGACGACTACACGAACATAGCGAAGCTTGAGGAAAAGGGGGTCCTCAGTGAGGGTGAAGTATCTCTCCTGAGGGCTTACAACGGTCTGAGAAACGCCATAGTCCATAAATACAATAAAATAAACTCAACCTACATTCTATCAAAGAAGGCCTGAGGAGGATAGACGAGCTGTATGAAGTGGTTTTGAAGCTCGTGGAAGCGTATGAGAAGCTTGAGGGCTGACTCAATACACCAGCCCAAATAGGAACAGCGGGACTCTTCCCTTTCCGGTGACAAGACCATCGAGCGCTATGTAGTCCGGTTTCTGGTATCTCCCCTTCGATTCACCGCCTACCTCGATAATCCATTCGCCAATCCTGAAGTCAGCGGTTTTCTCACCCCTCTTCCCTTTGAGGTAGCAGAGGCCCAAGTTCCGCAGGTGGTTCACGAAGAACTCCTCCCTTAAGGCGCCTTTGTGGGTTTCAAAGCCCTTTCTGGCAAAGAACTCCCTCAGGGGAACGGTGAGGTACAGTTTAGGCTCCTTTCTAGTACTGCCACAGGGGTTGACTGCAATCAGGAGGCCGGCCTTTGAGAGGTCCTCCACGAGCCTTATGGCCATGTTCTTGGAGACCTCAAGAGCTCTGGCTATCCGCGAGTAATTGGCCTCGAAGGGGGCTGACTTGGCGACGATGTAGAGGAGCTTGAACGCGTCTGTTTCATATTTGACGCTGACCTCCCGCAGGGCGGAGAGGTCTTCGAGGATAACTTTCCTTATCGAGTTGTCGAGGGCTTCGTAAAAACCGCTCTTCGGATACAGTACACCGCCTTCACGCATGTACTCCCTCCAGAGTGGATGGAGTTCAGCGTACATCTCTGTCAGGTCAAACGCTTTGGAAAGGACTTCTTCCAGTGAATACCTTGGAACGTCGAAGCCCCTCTTTATGTTGAGCCACTCCCTGAAGGAAGCTGGTGGAAGTTCCTTGAGGACGACCCTTCTTGAGAGATCTGCTCCAGAATGGACTAAATCTATTGCTGATGAGCCTGAGAAGAAGACCCTAACCTCATGCTCGTCATAGAGGGTCTTTAAGTCCTCTGCCCAGCCAGCTTTCCGGTGGATCTCATCAATGAAAACGTTCCTGTATCCAATCCCCGCGAGAGACTTAACCACCTCGTAGAGGGAGAAGGGTTTTATGAGGGTCGAATCGGCCGAAAAGTAAACGCTCCTTTCGGTCTCATTTGCCAGCTGGAGCAGAAGGACCGTTTTGCCGACACCGCGAATACCCTTAACGCCGACGTAGTATTCCTCATCAATGGCTTTAAGCTCGTCGAAGAGAAAGCGCTTTTTTGGGAACTTCCTCGCCCACGCCCTCACCCGTCGGCTCGTGGCGATGAGTGAAGTGAGTATCCTCTCGTCCATGTTTTGGAGTTGAACCTCTATATTTATAAACCTTATCCTCGTATGAGGACGATATGCACGCATATCGTTCAGAAAAAAGGACGAAATGCGAATCTCAAAACAGGATCGTAGAAGAGGAGTTTGTAGGCTCTGCAGGAATTCGAAAGGCTTATCTCTCTCAAAGGAGAAGTTTAGAGGGTGGTGGCGTTGGCCCTCTTGCCTCTTGCCGGGATGTTCATATTTGGAGGGAAGAAAGAAAAGAAAAAGAAAAAAAGCTATGAGGAAATTCTGAAGGAAGCAGAAGAACGGTTTGGAGTACCTGCGGACACAGTAAAAGAACTTGCTCACATATACGTATTCAACGCAGGGCTCCCGAGGCTGGCGCGCCACGCACATCCGGAAAAAGATCTGGACCACGTCATGAAGATAACGGGCTCCGTGGATCGAGGGAATGATATATATCCTCAATCCTGGACGCAAAGTGGCACGAAAAAGCGATGGAAGTTAAGGATCCGCGAGCAGTCAAGTTCGTCCTTCTTCACCCATTTATTGCGCTGATATTATCCCACCACAGCGCTGCGGAAACGAGCACAATAGGAAAGGCGGTTAGCGATGCACTGAACGTGTTCTACGGACAAATGGGAAAGACGTATGAGGATGCGAAGAAAGAGCCAGACAAGTTGATAGATTACATCATCACAATGGCAAAATTTAATCACGTCCCGATAGTAGAGGAGAAACTAAGAGAGCAGCTGAAGCAGGGTCTTCCAAAGGCGTTTAAAATCGTGGACAAACTTCTCCCCGACAATAGCAAAGAACACGCAATGCTGCTCCAAGATGCATTGGATTATGATGTGAAGGATCCGTTAGTGCTTCTCAAACAAGCAGGCATCGACATCGAGCCGGAACTTGAGGAATTTAGAGAGTTCTTGGCGGAGATCAGCGGGAAGAAACCAACAAAAGGGAAAGCGAAAACCCAGCACACACCTGTTTCGGCAGAGCTCATCGCCGTAGCAAAGGCCCTCGAATACTCCGGCTTCTCAACCGGTGCCCTCAAGAGGGCCGAGGAAGATCTTCTCAAACGCCTTGACGCGCTCCTCGAAGATCCGGAGAGTAATGCCATCGAAATAGCCTACACAGCCAAACTCCTGAGACTTATCCAGAGGGGCGAGGTTGATAGGATAAAGGAGTTCTCTAGGTGATGCCGTAGAGGAACTCCGGAACCTCGAGCATTCCAAATCCTAACGTTCCGCGGATAGCGCCCCCTCTCTTTTCGGACTTGACCTCGACCCTCGGAATCCCGTGTTTTCTGCAGGTGGCGAGAATCGTTGCATCGCTTGGTAGATGGCCTTACATCCAGGCAACTTCCTTTATTATTTTTCGTCGGGACGATATTAATTCCAGCATCTTCAATGAGGCCCAGGACCATAGAAAACGCCGTTTCAATCAGCTTTGGGCCATCGGAAGTCTTGAGGAACCGCTTCACATCGTATATATTGGAGATTCCATGTTTCTCTCTGGCGAGCTTTCTGAAGGAGACATAAACCGCTTCGTTGATTGAAACTGGAGAGATTACTAGCTCGTCTTCCGAAGTCAGTATGTTGCTCGCCCTTGGAGTTAACGGGTGTCGTGAAAAGAAAGTTGTAGATAATGTTTGCGTCAATATATGTCCTCAAAGCCCTCAGCCTCCAGAGCGTAGGCGTTGAGCTTCTCAACGGAAGCCTTTCCGAGTATTCCCATGTACTTCTCAACCGGGAGTTTCTTGCGTTTCTTCTTCGACTTTAATTCAAGGTAAATCCGTAGAGCCTCAAGCTCAAGCTCCCTCTCTCAATTATCTTCTTGGTCTCCTCGCTGACCTTCCCCGGCAACTTCACGCGGAAAGTTACTTCCTCCATACTCCCACCGCTCTTAGTTTGGAGCTTATGGGATATAACACTAACCCCGCATCACCTTCCACACCAGCAGCGGGAAGACGAGGGTAGCATCTGCCCATATCTCCACGTAATCGGCTTTTGCCCTTATCTTGCCCCAGCTGACGCCCTCGCTCGGCGGTGCACCGCTCAGCGAGCCGTCCCAGGGTATGGCGGTGGTAACGTAGATTGCGTAGTCCGTCCCTCCTCTGAAGAGGTTGGCGTTGATTATTGCATGTTTTGGCAGCGAGCCACCGAGGATTATCGAGGCGGTCTCCTTTGCCGTAACGGCCAGGTTGTTGAGCTTCACTATGTCGTTGGCGATGTCTATGACGAGCTCCCTGTCCCCGCGCTCCTCCTTGAAGAAGTAGAGCATGTCGCCGATCGAGCCATCTGTGATAGCCGGGCAGAATATCGGCACGTTCCGCTTGTAGGCCCAGTAGATGATTGAGCGCTCCTTCTCCTTCCCGAGCTTCTCGTCCATGTATCTGCCAAGCTCGTAGATGAACTCGCTGGCCGTGAGCGGCTTGCCCCTCTCGCGCTCCATCTCAAGAACCCGCTCGAAGAAGGGAATCATGTACTTCTCGAATTCAATATACCTGTCGTTGGGCACGAATATGTTTCCTATCCTGTTGATGCCCTTCTCGCGCATTTCTGCATCGTTCACCTGCCAGTCACCGAGGACGAAGGGCTTGAGGGCCTTTATGAAGTCCTCCTCGATTCCCCCGGCTGTCGTTACTATAACGTCCACCTTACCCTCCTTAACGAGCCACGCGATCAGCTCGCGCAGGCCGGAGGAGACTATGTTCGAGGTGTAGCCGAGGAAAACGCGGACCTCTTTTCCCTCGGCGCGCTTCTCCTCGACCTTACGCCAGATCTCTATTGCTTTTCCCAGGTGCGTCGCCTGAAAGCCTATGCGCTCGTAATAGTCGAGAACCTCTTCAAGACTACTGACCCCATCCAGCCACGGCCCCTCTATCGGGGTTCCCTCAACCTCCTCGCTCTCCTTAAGGACGATGTCTTTCGGCTCGGTCATGGTCTTCGCTTGGAGTGGGGACGTATAAAGTTTTGGCCGGGAAGGTTTTTATCCTTCTGAGACAACCCGCGTTTATGAGCGTGAAAATTGACCTCGATGGGCTTGGGGTCATCGTCACCGCGTCATCGAGGGGAATAGGCTTCAACGTTGCAAGGGAGCTGTTGAGGAGGAACGCGAAGGTGGTCATAAGCTCGCACAACCGGAAGAACCTCCAGAAGGCCAGAGAAGAACTGGCCGAGTTCGGTGAAGTCCACGCGGTCAGGGCAGACCTCCACGATCGCAGGGACCTCGACAACCTCATCAAGATAGGCTGGGAACTCCTGGGGGACGTTGACGCCCTCGTCTGGAATGCTCCCAACGTCTCCTGCGAGCCGTGTTTAGTCCATGAAGCCAGCTACAGTGACTGGCTTGAGGCAGCGAGACTTCACTCGGCAGCCCCCGGCTATCTCACAACGCTCCTCATCAGGAGATGGCTTGAAAGTGGAAAGAAAGGCGTTCTCGTTTACCTCAACTCCGTCTCGATAAAGGAGCCGATGCCGCCGCTGGCTCTGGCGGACGTTATGAGGGCCGGCCTTGTCCAGCTGGCGAAGAGCGTTTCGAGAACCTACGGAAAGCGCGGGATAAGGGCCTACTCCGTCCTCCTCGGCAGCTTTGACACACCTGGAGCGAGGGAAAACCTTAGGGCCGTCGCCGAGGCGAGAGGCGAGCCCTTCGAGGAGACATGGGGGCGGGAGGTGCTCGGAAGAACGCCCCTCCACAGGACGGGGAGATGGAACGAACTCGGCTCACTTGTGGCCTTCCTCCTCAGCGAGGAGGCTGAATACATGCTCGGCTCCACCGTCGTCATAGACGGCGCGATGACGAGGGGGATAGACATTTAAGCCCATTCTCCCTTTTTCAGACCATGAAGGAGGACTACCTTACAGAGGAGTTCATAGCGGAAATGAGGAGCCGCTATTTCCGAGAGAGGAAGTGGAGAAAGATAGAACCCTTCAGAAAATCCGCCGTCCTCGCGATAGACCTACAAAAGTACTTCCTCAGCCCGGAGAGCAGGGCGTTTCTGCCCTCCGTGCCGCGTTTCGTTCCCAGGCTTGTGAAGTTCTATTCCAGGGTGCGGGAGCTCAACGTGCCGATAATCTTCACGAGGCATTATCACGCGGGCGGGACAATGGCCCGCTGGTGGGGCGGCGATATGCCAAAGGACGACCTGCTGAACGACCTTTTGGACGAGTTCAAACCCTTTGCAGAGACGGTAATCGAGAAGAGCACCTACGACGCCTTCTATGGCACAGAGCTTGAGGGAATGCTCGGGAAGCTTGGCGTCGAAACGGTCGTCGTAACCGGCGTCATGACCCACCTCTGCTGCGAGACAACCGCCAGGGAGGCCTTCGTGAGGGGATTCAACGTCGTCTTTCCCGTTGACGGAACGCTGACCCAGAACAGGCTTTTCCACGAGGCGACGCTTAGAAACCTCTCTCACGGCTTCGCGGTTACGCCGCTCCTCTCGGAGGTGTTGGAATGGCTCTTGTCGGGATAATCGGGGCTGGGATTGGGGGCATAGCGACGGCCGTCCAGCTGGCGCGCTACGGGATAGAGAGTGTAATCTTCGAGCGCGACAGGATAGGGGGACTCATAAGAAACGCCTACTCCGTCGAGAACACGATGTTCTTCCCGGACGGAATCAATGGCGAGAAGGTCGTTGAAATCCTTGAGGAGTACGTGAGGAAGTACGGCCTGAGAATCGTTTATGAAGAAGTCAGGGCCGTTAAGAAGAACGGCGGGCTCTTCGAGGTGGAAACGGCGAGAAGAACTTACCGCTTTAAGTACCTCGTGGTCGCGACGGGAACGAGGCCAAGAAAGCTCCCCTTCGATGGGATAATCTACCACGTCGCCAAAGTTCCGAGGAGGCACTACAAACGGGTTCTCATCATAGGCGGCGGCGATGTTGCCTTCGACTACGCCTTAACCATGAGCGAGCTTAGCGATGAAGTGATAGTCCTCATGAGGAGCGAGCCCAAAGCTCTTCCCTACCTGCAGGAACTCGTGAAGAAGCGCCCGAACGTCAGAACGCTGATGGGACAGATTCGGGAAATAAGGCCTATAAACGGGAAGCAAAAGCTTTTAGCCAAGACAAGCGTCGGCGACTTTGAGGTTGAGCTGGTGCTCGGTGCCATCGGCAGGGTGCCGAACGTCGAGCTCGTGAGTGGCATCGAGGACGATAACCTTTTCCTGGTTGGAGACGTTAAGAACGGAATCTACCGCCAGACGGCCCTGGCGATAGCGGACGGAATCAAAACCGCGATGGTGATATGGAGGAGGGAGAGGTATGGAGATACTGAGTGAGGTTGGTGACCCCAACGTTGCGGTCGTTTACATAGGGAAGACTTCGAAGGGGAACATCGTCGAGTTCGTCGAATCGATCCCGACCCACAACCCGGCAGAGAAGTGGGTGCTCATAGTTTCATCGCTCAACGGCTGTCCGGTCGGCTGCAAGATGTGCGACGCCGGCTTCTTCTACAAGGGGAAGCTGAGCGTGGACGAGCTGATGGAGCAGATAGAGTACCCGATTCAGAAACGCTGGGGTGGGAAGCCGAAAACCAGGAAGTTCAAGGTGCAGTTCGCGAGGATGGGCGAGCCGAGCTTCAACATGGCTGTGGTAGAGGCGATGCGCCTCCTTGGCGAGCGCTACGGGAACTTCCACCCGTCTCTCTCGACGATAGCCCCGATAGGGACCGATAAGTTCTTCGATGCTCTCCTTGAACTCAAGAAGGAGATGTTCCCGACCAACTTCCAGCTCCAGTTCTCGATACACTCCACGAACCCCGCTCAAAGGGACGAGATAATCCCGGTCAGGAAGTGGGACTTCGAGAGGATAGCCGAGTACGGAAAGGCCTTCTACGACGAGGGGGGCAAGAAGATTACGCTCAACTTCGCCTTAGCACAGGAGAACGAGGCGGACGCGAGCGTTATAGCCGAGTACTTCCCGAGGGAGTACTTCCTCATCAAGATAACGCCCCTCAACCCGACGGTGAGCGTGCTGAAGAATAAGCTCACCAACGACGTTGACCTTGAGACGGGCCTTCCGATGAAGCACAAACGCTTTGTTGACGACCTCAGGAGGCTCGGCTACGACGTCATCATATCCGTCGGCGACACAAGGGAGAACCTCATCGGCTCGAACTGCGGCCAGTACATTCTCAGGTTCCTGAAGGAGAGGCCAGAACTGAGGGAAGCGTACACCTTCGCGAGGGGGTTTGAGTTCAGGGTAAGCTGAAGGCTTTTCTTCTCCCCCATTCATAAATAGAAAAAGAAGGCTCACCAGTCGGCCTCGTGAATCAGCTCGCCCTCCGCGAAGACGTGCGTCGGGTAGTTCTCAAGGCCGAAGGGGTCGCCGTTCCAGACGACCAGCGAGGCCCACTTGCCTCTCTCGATGCTTCCGAGCCTGTCGTCAACGCCGAGTATCTTCGCGTTGTTGTGAGTTATGACCTTTATCGCCTCCGCCTTGCTCATGCCGAGCCTTATGAAGTGCCTGAGCTGGAGGTAGAGGTTCGCCTGGAGCGTGACCGGGTGGTCGCTCATGAGTCCGAAGAGGGGCTTGACCTCAAGTAGATACTTCGCGTTCTTCCAGTCCTCGTGCTTCAGCTCGACCTTGTAGGGGTGCGCATCGAATGGGCCGTAGACCACTGGGACTCCCTCGGCCTTGATCTTCTCGAAGGTCTCCCTGCTGTGCACGTCACCGGCGTGCTCGATCGTGATTTTTAGACCGAACTTCCTCTTTATCATGAGGAGCGCCGCTATGTCGTCCTCCTTGTGGACGTGGACGCGGAGCGGGATCTCGCCCTTGAGGACGGGGATTAAGGCCTCAACCGTAGGCTCGACCTCCTCCGGCTCCTTCTTACCCTTCTCGATGAGGGCTATCGTCTTCTGCGTTTTGATCAGCCAGTTGAGGAGAATACCTACCGCGCCCATCCTTGTGCTCGGTCTGGTTCCCTTCCACTCCTTCGTCGAGCGCGGGTTGTAGCCGAAGGCCGCTTTAACTCCCGCATACTGGATGAAGGCATCCTCTATGTCCCTGCCGTAGTTCCTTATGAAGACGGCCTTTCCTCCTATGATGTTTCCGCTTCCCGGAAGGACAGAGGAGTACAGCACGCCGAACTCTATCGAGTGCCTGAAGGCCTTGTCGTCCATGTAAATTGAGTAAAGGGCATCGACGAGTGGAAGAACAGCATCCATCTGCTCGTTGGCTTCGCCCTCCTGGTAGGGTTCACCGTAGCGGTCCATTCCTATGTGGCTGTGGCCGTCTATGAAGGCCGGCGTTACAACGCCCTCGGCTATTATCTCAGCTTCCTTTGGCTTGTCCTTCGTCACATCAACGATGTTTCCATCAAAGACGATGTAGACGTCCCTCAAAACGTTCCCCAGACCGTCATAGAGAAGGGTGGCTTTAACCGCCTTCATGGTCGTCACCGCTTAAGAGTCCGCCCGAACGTTTAAATGCCTGTTGATAACACAATTGCAGAATTAAATAATTATAGAATTCCAGAACCCCTCTACACCCCCTGTGAAGACAAGATAAACAGAATGTAGGGGGTCTCAGAAGTAAATTCCCATCTCCTCGGCTATTTTCCTGAGGCGCTCTATCCTGGCCTCGGTCGGCGGGTGGGTCGAGAACAGGCTGGCTATGCTGGCTCCCCTGAAGGGGTTGACGATGAACATGTGCGCCGTTGCCGGGTTGCCGTTGCGCATCGGCCTGTACCTGACGGCCTGCTCGATCTTCATCAGCGCGCTGGCCAGAGCATGCGGCTTGCCACTAATTTTCGCTCCACCCTCGTCAGCGAGGAACTCCCTGGAGCGGCTCACCGCGGCCTGTATGAGAATCGCCGCTATCGGAGCAAGGACAGCTATGAGGATCGCGGCGAGGATGTTGCCGGCGTTGTCCTCGTCCCTGCCAAAGCCGCCAAAGATCGCTATCCAGCGGGCCCAGTATGCGAGCTGGATTATCGCCCCGGCCATTGCCGCCGCTATCGTGCCGATGAGCATGTCCCTGTTCTTTATGTGTGTCAGTTCGTGGCCTATGACACCCTCAAGCTCGTCCCTGTTGAGGAGCTTGAGAAGTCCGGTGGTTACTGCAACAACGGCGTGATTCGGATCTCTCCCGGTGGCAAAGGCGTTCGGTGTCTCACTCGGGATTATAGCAACCTTCGGCATCGGCAAGCCGGCGTTTTCAGCGAGCTTTCTAACTACCGCATAAAGTTCCGGAGCCTCAAACTCATCCACTATCCTCGCGCGGTACCAGCCCAGCACTATTTTATCGCTGTACCAGTAGGTGATGAAATTAAACGCCATGGCAAACAGGAACATCAAGAAGGCCACATTGGGACCTCCGAAGACGTAGCCGATGGCCATCAGCAGACCCGTCAGTATGGCCATCAACAGGCCGGTTCTCAACCACATCAGCAGTCCCATTTTTTCACCCCCGAAGGGTTAAAATAACAATTTGATATTAAAATCTTTTGGTGCTAAATGAAAAGGGGTAGAAGAGGGGCATCACATGCCCATGTCCATGCCGCCCATTCCACCCATACCGCCCATACCGCCTGGCATTCCTCCGCCCTGGCCGCCCTCGGGCTTGCTTATCTTGGCAGCGATGACGTCGTCGATCCTGAGGATCATTATGGCGGCCTCGCTGGCGCTCTTGATGGCCTGCTTCTTGACGCGGAGCGGCTCGATGATACCCTTGGCGAGCATGTCGGCCGGCTCGCCCTCGAAGACGTCGATGCCTATGGCAACGCCCTTGTTCTTGTGCTCGCTTATGACCTTGACGAGCATCTCGACGGTGTCGAGACCGGCGTTCTCAGCGAGGGTCTTCGGGATTATCTTGAGGGCATCGGCGAAGTTCTCTATCGCGAGGGCCTCTTTGCCGCCGACCTGCTTGGCGTACTCATCGAGCTTGATGCTGAGCTCTATCTCACCGGCACCTCCGGCCGGAAGGACGTAGCCGTCCTCCATGACGTCCTTGACGACCTTGATGGCATCTTCCAGAGCGCGCTCAACCTCGTCGATGACGTGCTCGGTGCCGCCGCGGATGAGTATGGTGACGGCCTTCGGGTTCTTGCAGCCCTCAACGAAGATCATGCTCTCGCCGGCGATCTTGCGCTCCTCAACAAGGTCGGCGTGGCCGAGATCATCGCTGGTGAGATCCTTAACGTTGGTGACGATCTTGGCTCCGGTAGCCTTGGCGAGCTTCTCCATGTCGCTCTTCTTGACGCGCCTGACGGCGAGGATACCGTACTTGGCCAGGTAGTGCTGGGCGAGGTCGTCGATACCCTTCTGGACGAAGAGAACGTTCGCACCGGTGGCAGCGATCTGGTCGACCATCTCGCGGAGCATCTTCTCCTCCTGCTCAAGGAAGCTCATGAGCTGGTCCGGGCTGGTGATGTTTATCTTTGCATCGGTCTCGGTCTTTTTGACCTCCAATGCCTCGTTTATGAGCGCTATCTTGGCGTTCTCGACCTTGGTGGGCATCCTCGGGTGAACGCGCTCTTTGTCGATGACGACTCCCCTTATGAGCTCGCTCTCCTCGACGCTCTCTCCGGCCTTCTTTTCTATCTTGATGTTGTCGATGTCGACAACGTACTTTCCGTTCTTCTTCTCGGCGACCTGCTTGACGGCCTCAACGGCGAGCCTCGCGAAGAGCTCCTTGTGGCTCTCGGCGTTCTTGCCGGTGATTGAGGTCATGGCTATCTTCATGAGGGTCTCCTCGTCGTCCGGGGTGACCTCTATGGCGATCTCCTGAAGTATCTCCTGAGCCTTCTCGGCGGCCATGGTGTAGCCCTTGACGATGATGCTCGGGTGGATGTTCTGGTCGAGGAGCTCCTCAGCCTTCCTGAGGAGTTCACCAGCGATAACAACGGCAGTGGTAGTTCCATCGCCAGCCTCCTTATCCTGAGTCTTGGCAACCTCAACCATCATCTTAGCAGCAGGGTGCTGGAGGTCGATCCTGTCAAGAATCGTGGCGCCATCGTTTGTGACAACGACGTCACCAAGGCTGTCGACGAGCATCTTGTCCATTCCCTTCGGGCCGAGGGTGGTCCTCACCGTCTCGGCGATAATCCTAGCAGCCAGAATGTTGAGCCTCTGGGCGTCCCTTCCAACGTACCTCTGAGTCCCCTCGGGCAGAATAACAACCGGCTGTCCGCTAAGCTGTGCCATTTGACATTCCTCCTATCAGATTCCTTTTTGCAGAAACGCTTCGTCAGTACTGCATATAAAGCTTTGGGTCAAAAATTTCAAAAAACAACATTATTTTTGAAAAAATGACAAAAAGTCTTGCGACAGGTGGGGGAAAGGGCTAAAACCTTGAGGGGCGATAGACCCATGTGAAAGCGATGAGTCCGGTGACCTATCCCATAACCCCGGAAAAAGCCAGGGACATCTTCGACGCTATAGCCCTCTACGGCATCGTGAGTGTGGACGTTGAAAACGCCGCTTCCATCCTCGATGACATGCTTGAGTCAGACAACGAAAAGCTCCGCTATGCGCGCAGGATTCTGGACAACGGAAAGATTGATAAGGCCGTTTTGGTCCTTCGAGGAGATGAGGGAGTTTTCATCATAAAGATGGAGAACGTCGTGGAGATACGGGTCACAGTTCGGAACTACTCACGGCTGATCGAGGAGTTCGCACTTAGCCAGGGGTGATTTCATGGAGCTGATAAAACAGGGAGCGGAGGCGAAGATATACCTCACCGAATTCAAAGAATACTTTGGTGCGGATCTCCTTCCGGGCGAGAGGGTAATCGTTAAGCACAGGATTCCAAAGCGCTACCGGATAAGGGAGATAGACGAACGGTTGAGAAAGGAGAGAACGGTTAGAGAGGCAAGGGTTCTCCACCGGGCAAAGGAGTTCGGTGTGAACTGTCCCTATGTCTACGAGGTTGATATGAGGGAGATGAAGATAGCCATGGAGTTCATAGACGGTGAACGCCTGAAGGAGCTTCTGGAGAAGCTGCCGATGGATGAGAGGCTTTCCCTCTGCAGGGAGATTGGAAGGCAGATTGGACGGCTCCACGAAGCGGGCATAGTCCACGGCGACCTGACCACCAGCAACATGATACTCAGAGGCGGGAAGGTCTACCTGATAGACTTCGGCCTGGCAGACTTCGACTCAACGCTCGAAGCAAGGGGCGTTGACCTACACCTCCTCAAGCGTGCCATGGAGAGCACCCACTACACCTGGTTTGAGAGGGGCTTTGAAGCCGTTTTAGAAGGCTACGCTGAAATACGCGGGGAGAAGGCCAGAGATGAAATCGAGGAGAAGATGGGAGAGATCGAAAGCAGAGGGAGGTACAGGGAACGGAGCTGGGTGGGGTAAGACCCAGCAGCCGACCGAAAAGAAAGGGTGACTTCAGAACGATACGCATCCCGTGACCGCACCGGGACACCGCGGATCATTCCTGCCTGAAGGCCCTCAGAACCCTCTCGAAGATTTCCCTCTCCTTTCCGCGTTTCTTTCTTGCAAGGCTTTCAACGATGAGCTCCGGCGTGCTCCTGCCGAGCTTTCCGAAGACCGGCTGCCGGTCAACTATGAGGTTGAGCTTCTCGTCCAGGCCTTTGGCCTCTATCCCATCCACCCGGGCAAAGGGGAGTTCCTTCCTGAGGTCATCTCCCAGGTGTGACACTATGACAACGTAAAAGCCCTTTTCGTGGGCTATCTTCAAAAGTTCGCCAATTATTTTGACAGCCGCACCGGGCTCGGTTATGGCCTCGAACTCGTCTATAAGGATGAGCTTTCTGCCCCCTCCCCTGAGGGCCCTGACGAAGGAGCGCAGGGCCGTCTCAAATGCACCTGCCCCGTAGGCGCTCCTCTTTCTCCTGAAAAAGAACAGCTCGTTGAGAGGCTCAACCCAGGCCTTTTCCGCAGGGACGGGAAACCCCATGTGAGCCAGGACGGTTATCTGTGTCATCAGCTCTAGGAGGCTGGTCTTTCCACCGCTGTTTGCGCCCGTGAGGATGACCACTCTCTCACCGCGTATACCGCCAGCCCCAGGGACTGAAAATCCTCCGGGCGTTTTTCCGACGGCATAGCTAACCGGCTGTGGGTTTTCTATGAAGAGGTGCCGTCCGTTGAGGAACGCCATTCCGCCCTTCCAAAGCTCTGGGAGGGAGAAGCCTTCGGTGAAGTCCTTCACCGCCAGCAGGAAGTCAAGCTCGTGAACCCTGCCGAGCTCTTCCTTGAGCCCGGGGAGGAGGGGCATAATTTTTTCAAGTACTTCCCTGCTCGTGAGGTACAGCTCGACCTTGAGTTCCCTTTCTAACTCCTCCCTTAGTAGCTGCACTCTCTCCGGAGGAACCGTCACCGGGTACAGTTCCTCCCGGGAGAAGAGCTCGACGGTGATACCGAGCTTTTCAGTCAGATCCTTCTCGGCCTCGTTTATTAAATCCAGTATCTCACCCTCAACCTCGCCGAAGTGCCTGAATATGGCCTCATAGTTCCCGGCCCTGAGCTCCCCGAGGAAGTCCAGCAGTTCTTTTCCGCTCAGCGTCAGTCTGAACGTCTCAAGCTTCTCGGATATCCTCCCGTTAAGCTCGCGCTCTTTCTCCGCAACCAGCTCCTCCAGGCCGTCAAGGAGCTTCCGCTTTTCCATAACCTCTTCGAGTTCATTCAGCCCACGGAGGATCTCCGAGGCAACACTCCCTTTTCCGGTCAGCTCGCCGATCTTAGCCAGAGCTTCAAGCGTTCCCCGGTTCTCCCACAGAGGCATGATGTATAGCTCCGGGGCGATCTGGGAGGGCGTTAGTTCCACGTCAATCCCGTAGCCAACGGTGCTTAGCACCAGGGGATAGCCCTCGCTATCCTCCAAACTCGTGGAGACCTCGCAGAGCCCCATGCTCCGGGCCCTTTCCAGCTCGCTTTCGTCGACTATGAGAATCCGGTCGTGGAGATAATCGCGGCGGAATTTTATCGGCTTAACCTTGGCAATCTGTTCCCTCAGCTCGGGGCGGATTTGGGGAAGGTTTTCACGGAAATACCCCTGCCTGCGGAGAATCTCCTTCTCCTCCGATGTTGGCTCAAACCTGTCAAGAAGGGAAGAGCTCCCAGGAAGGACTAACCGCCTCTTTATCTCCTCCCGGATTGAGCGGTATATCGCTTTAGCCTCGGGGTTCAGCTTGAGCGTCATCACTAAAGGAATGTTGCCGGGACTAAAAAAGTTACCTGAAACCTAGAAACGGCAAATTTTATAAGTTCCAGGAGTAAAACCAAAACAATAGCTCCGGGTGATGTGGATGATAGTAGAGAGGCTTCTCAGTCCGAGCCACCGCATCAGAATCCTCGATATGAACAAGTTCAAGCCGGAGGACGTAGTGGAGGTGCTCCGCAGGAAGGGTGCCCACGTCTCAGAATTTCAGAAAGACATCGACGTCGAACTCGCCATAGAGTCGTTCATAGCCTCAAGCTACGGCCCCTACGTTTACGTCCTGAAGTTCCCAAAGGGCAAACTTTTCCTCGCGAGACATACTGTCTGGGTGTCTGAAAAGAACTGGCCAAAGCCCACAAAGTACATTGCCCGTGATGAAAACGGGCTCAAACGCCTCCTCCTCAGGGAAATTTCGAAAAAATCAATGATCCTAACAGAGATACCTTCCATAATCATCTGGGGGGCCGTGTGGTGGCTCGTCTGGAGCTACTTCGAGGAATATCCACTCGGAACGTTCCTGCTGTTCTTTCTCGGCTTTCTCCTGAACGACCTGGCGAAAGCGTTCGAGTACTTTGTCCTCGGCTACTGCAGGGAGTGATCCTCCTTCACCTTTTCCACCACGCGAATACCCTCTATCCTCGTGAACGGGTACTGGCCGCTCTCGTCCTTCTCAACGGCCTTGACCATGTCCCATATTGTCAGCAGGGCAACGGCGACACCGGTTAGTGCCTCCATCTCAACCCCCGTCTTGTAATGGGCGCGAACCTCGCAGGTCGCCTCTATGTAATCCTCGCCAAGCTCGAAGGATATGTCCACGCCCGTGAGCGGTATCGGGTGGCAGAGTGGGATCAGCTCCGGCGTTTTCTTTACCGCCAGGATGCCCGCTATCTGAGCGGTGGCCAAGACGTTGCCCTTCTTCGTCTTTCCGGACTTTATCAGCCCTATCGTTTCCGGCCTGAGCCTTATTCTGCCCCTTGCTACGGCCTTCCTGAAAACTTCCCTCTTGTGGCCCACTTCGACCATCTTGACGCCCCTTTCATCGACGTGCGTGAGCTCCTTCATATGCCTCCCCCAAGCTTATTGGTTTCTTCCTTTAAAACACTGTCCGTAATCCTTTTAAGTTATGGCTTCATTACCATCGATGGAGGTGGTAGTTCATGCCATCATCCGCCATACTCATCCAGAACCTCACCAAGTCGTACGGAACCCTGAAGGCCGTCAACTCCCTGAACCTGGAGGTAAAGGAGGGCGAGGTCTTCGGGTTCCTCGGGCCAAACGGTGCCGGAAAAACAACGACAATCCTGAGCATGCTGAACCTCATCATCCCCGACAGCGGAAGGATTGAGATTCTGGGCATGGACATCTCAAGAGAACCCCTGAAGATAAAGGAGAGAATCGGCTACCTTCCGGAAAATGCTACTGTATACGGTGAGCTGACAGCATGGAAGAACCTTGAGTTCTTCGCCAATTTCTACCGTATGTCCAACGCAGAGAAAGAGAAGCGCATCGAAGAACTCCTGAAGATGGTCGGCCTATGGGAAGTCCGCTACCGGAAGGCCAAAACCTTCTCCAAGGGCATGAAGCAGAGACTCCTCATAGCCCAGACGTTCATAAACGACCCCGAGCTGCTCATCCTCGACGAGCCGACCAGTGGCCTTGATCCCGAGGGTGCCCACCTCGTCAAGAGACTGATAAGGGAAGCCCGGTCGGAGGGAAGGACGGTGTTCTTCTCGTCGCACATACTCAGCGAGGTCGAAGAGCTCAGTGACAGGGTCGGGATAATCGTGAGGGGAAACCTTCGGGCCGTGGGGACTATAGGAGAAATAAAGAAGCAGTTCATGGAGCTTGAGGGCTACGAAATAAAGGTGGAGACCAAGGAACCTCTGCCGGTTATTGAGCACCCTGAGATAACGAGGATTGAGCTGATCACGCCGAATCAGGCCATAATATTCGCCCGCGCCGACATCAGGGAGGAGCTGTCAAGGGCTCTCTCCGAAGGGGGTCTCACGATTCTGAGGCTCGATATCGAGGAACCCAGCCTCGAAGACGTTTTCCTCAAAACAGTTTACGGGAGGGATGGGGAGTGAGGAAGCTTTTCGGAATTCTCCTTTCGCTTGTCCTCCTGTCGTCGCTCGTTGCCGCTCAGCCGTACGTGACGGTGTTTGAGGGCAGGATCACCACGGGGCAGACCCTTGCCGTGGGCAACTACACTATAACCGTTGTCCAGGCCGCCGATGGGAGCCACTACCTGATGCTGAGGAACGGGAGCAGAATACTGGAGCTGAAGCCATTCGCCTTCGGAACGGAGATAGAGAGGGACGGTCTCAAAATTCTCCTCGGGAGCTATACCCCACAGGGTGGTTTTGTTGTCGTATCGGTGAAGCCAGACTTCATAACCTCCCTCAAGCCGGAGGTCGGTGCGAAGGCCTCCTTTAATGGCAACGTCGTCGAGGTGACGGCGGTCGGTAACAAGACCGTTGACGTCTCGGTGAACGGCGTTGCGAGAACGCTGGAGGTCAATGGAAGCGCGGTAGTTGATCTGATAGCCCTTGAGTACGACGGGAAGGAGATAAAGGTGTATGCCGCAAGCCCCGTCTCCGAAACCCTCAGTCTGAATTACGTGGTCTTCTACCCCTACGGAAAGATAAGGGTCTCCGGACCGGTTGACATCCCGATAACGATAACGAGCTCCTCCAACTCCGAGATGAGCTTGAACCTCACGGTTATATCAATGCCCAAGGGCTGGAAGGCAAGCTTTCTGTACGGTGGTGTCGAGGTCGAGGAGATAACCCTCCCACCGATGGGCTCGGTTACGGTCACCCTTCACGTCGAGGCAACGGGAAGTGGAACCGTCAAGTTCTCAGTCGGGAGCTTACCGGGAAGCATTGAGATAGAGGCCAGAGGGGTTGAGGTCTCAATTCCATACCTCGCACTCGATGTTGAGGCCGGCCAGGTTCTTACTATTCCCGTAACGTTCACCGGAAGCGGAACCGTCGATTTTGAACCCAAGGACATTCCGGCCGGCTGGAACATGTACCTGACCACCGGGGAGTACCGGCTCAGGAGCTTCACCGTTTCGGGAACCTTAGCGGCAAGCCTCGTCATCGAGGTTCCACGGAACGCCACCCTCGGGAACCACAGGCTGAGCTTCATCGTAAACGGGAGGGAATACGGTCTGGTGATCAACATATACAAGACCTACCTCGGAGAGCCTGCAAAGCTGACCGTGATTCTAACCGACGAGAGCGGAAACCCCGTGAAAGGATGGGTGAGCGTAGGGGGGAGGAACGTCACGACCTCTCCGACCGGTGCCGCGGCCTTGGAACTTCCCTCCGGGAAGTACAAACTCGTCGCCGGCGCACCCGGGGCGGTTCCCAAGGAGGAAACTATCGAGCTGGGTGACGGGGAGGAGAAGAGCATTCAGATAACCCTGAGCAGGGCGCCATACTACTTCGAGGCGGAGCTCCAGAACGATGCCCTCACAGTGCAGGCCGGGGGAAGTGCCAGCACCGAGGTGAGAATAACCAACCTGGGCTCCAACGAAGACGAGTACAGGATAACCCTGGAGGGGCTCGAACCCGGATGGAGCTACGTGATCAGCCAAGATCCCAGCGGCGCCACTCCTGTGGGGACGATAAAGGTCGGCCCCGGAGAGAGCACAAGCGCCTACCTCGTGGTTATAGCGCCATTCAACGTTGTGTCTGGAGGCATAAATGCCAGGGTCATCATTGAGGGGAAGAGAACAAAGGTCGAAAAAACCCTGACCGTCAGGGTCGAGAACCCCGCAAGCTTAACCCTCAACTCGGACTATCCAAGCCTCACGGTAAAAGCCGGGGGCTCGACGGCCACCAACATATGGGTGGACGCCGCCGGAACTGTCACGAACGTTAAGTTCTCGGTTCAAGCACCAGCCGGGTGGGACGTTGAGGTCGTGCCGGATACAATCCCGCGGCTCGGAGTCATGGAAAGGGGAAACGTCCAGGTGTATCCCGGGCCCACCACCGTCGAGCTCCGGATCAAGGTTCCAAAATCCGCACCTGCCGGAACGTACACGATAACGGTAACGGCCGCTGGCGACCAGGCTAAGGCGGAGACGGTAATAACCGTCAGAGTAACGCAGAGTTCCAGCAGTGCCTATCTCGGAATACTGCTCCTCGTGGCGGTCTTCGGCATCGTGATATGGCTGATGAGGAGGGTCGGAAGAAGATGAACCCGGCCTGGAACATAGCCCTCAAGGAACTCTACACCTCGGTGAAGAGCAAGAGGTTCATAGTCATCATGGGTCTCTACCTTCTCATTTTTGCCCTCGCAGTTTACGGCATCAAGGACTATCTGATCCGCATGGGAACGCCTAGGGTGGAAAACAACGAGCTCTATCTCTGGGGATCCGTCGGGGAGGTCTACATGACGCCGCTTGCGGGGCTTTTCATGATAAACATGATGATAATAACCATCATAGGAGCGGTCTTGGGTGCGGCCCTGGGTGCAGATGCGATAAACAGGGAGGTCGAAACGGGAACGGCTAAAGTTCTCCTCGGACATCCGGTTTACAGGGACGAGGTCATCAACGGCAAGTTCCTCGGTATGGGGTTGCTGATTGTACTCACAAACCTCGTTGTCTACGTCGCCATAGCGGCAGTGATGCTGGTACTGGGCATTCCACTGGACGGAGATTCACTTTTCAGGGCCTTCCTGGCCATCATCGCCACGATACTCTACACCCTGACGTTCCTCTCAATCGGCGTGCTCTTCTCGACCCTCTTCAAGAAACCCGAGACGTCTATGCTCGCCGCGGTCGGCCTGGCCATCTTCCTCACGGTCTTCTACGGCATAGTGGTCGGCATAGCCGCACCGAGGCTTGCGGGCCCAGAACCGCCGTGGGGGACTGGCGCCCATGACGTCTGGCAGGAAACGGTAAATACTTGGATGGCAAGGCTGCACTTCCTCAACCCAGCTCACCACTACGTCCAGCTAGTTCAGTACATATTTGGTGGGGACAGGTTCCTCAACTACTACATCCCCCTGAGCGACTCGTTCACCTACGGCTTCAACAACCTGGCCATGCTCCTCGTGATGCTGTTCCTCCCCTTCGCAATAGCCTACGCCAAATTCATGACCAGCGACATCAGCTGACATCCTTTTTATCTTATTGAGAAAGACAAAGAAGAAAGCAGAAATCAGCCCTTCGCAACTCCCATCGGACGCATCCTGGCCACGAGGTTCGCTATGCCAGCCCGGTGGACGACGTTTACGACGTTGTCAACGCTCTTGTAGGCGCCAGGGGCTTCCTCGGCAACGACCCTGAGCGACGCCGCGCGGATGTAGATGCCCTGCCTTGCGAGCTCGTTCTTGAGCCTGTCGCCGCGGTACTGTCTCGTTGCGGCCTTCCTGCTGAGCAGCCTTCCGGCACCGTGGCAGGTCGAACCGAACGTCTCTTTCATCGAGCCCTCTGCGCCCGCTAAGACGTAGCTAGCGGTTCCCATCGAACCGGGGATCAAAACCGGCTGTCCGACGTCACGATACGCTTTGGGCACGTCTGGGTGCCCTGGGGGGAAGGCCCTCGTGGCTCCCTTCCTGTGGACGACAACCGTGACCTTCCTTCCGTCGACGACGTGTTCCTCGACCTTCGCTATGTTGTGGGCGACGTCGTAAACAATGTGCATCTCCATGTCCTCGGCCTTCCTCTTGAAGACCTCTTCAAAGCTCTCCCTGACCCAGTGGGTTATCATCTGCCTGTTGGCCCAGGCGAAGTTGGCAGCTGCCTTCATCGCGCTGAAGTAGCGCTGCCCCTCCTCGGTCTGGAACGGGACGCTGACCAGCTCCCTGTCCGGCCAGGGGACGCCGTACTTCCTGTTGGCCTTCTCCATTATCCTGAGGTAGTCGCTCGCAACCTGGTGGCCGAGACCCCTCGAACCGGTGTGGACCATGACAACGACCTGCCCCTCGAAGAGGCCGTACGCTTCCGCTATCTTCTCGTCAAAGACCTTGTCAACGACCTGAACCTCAAGGAAGTGGTTTCCCGAGCCGAGGGAACCGAGCTGGGGAGCACCCCTCTGCTTCGCCTTCTGGCTGACCGCACCGGGATTAGCCCCCTCCATCCTTCCGCCCTCTTCGAGGTGCTCAAGGTCCTCCTTCCAGCCGTAGCCGTTGTCAACGGCCCACTTGGCACCGTCCGCTAAGACGTCGTCAAGCTGACTCCAGTGGAGTCTCACCCTTCCCTTGCTTCCCAGTCCCGATGGCACGTTCCTGAAGAGGGTGTCAACGAGCTCCTTGATGCGGGGCCTTACCTCCTTCTCGGTGAGGTTCGTCCTTATGAGGCGGACGCCGCAGTTGTGGACGACGACGCCGTTGGCTATGAAGTTGTGGGCCTCGTGATAGACTCCGATGTCGTAGAATTTGGTGTAGCTTGGCTTAATCCGCTCAACCTTTACGACCCTCTCGGCGACGAAGCCGCCTTCGTAGCCCCTCTCCTTCGCGAACTCCTCGAAGGTCGGGAAGTCCTTTGGAACCCTTGGCTCTCTGTAGCCTTCGTAGATGCTCCTCTCGACGAAGCGCCTGTTAACAATGCCCTTAACCGCTTCGTGGGCCTTCTTTACGCTCCCGGTTCTCTCGTAGATTTCCCTT
>NZ_WANV01000003.1 GCF_015521605.1 Thermococcus sp. | reverse complement strand
GGTCGTCAGCGTAAACCCTGCCCGGGACTCTCATGCGCCTGTCGTACTTTGGTATCTCCCAGCGTATTTTATCTATCCTCTTCAGCGGCACCATCCTCCCACCTCCGTTTTAGATTACCCTAACGTTATTTTAAGCTTTCGCGGGGTCTTCAGGCTTCAGCCTCCTCTCCTTTGGCACGTAGTTTATGAGCCTGCCCTCCTTGGCCTTGGCCGACCCGAGGTAGTAGGAGCGCCACTTAACTATCACCCACCCGTGGAGATCTTTATCGTCGATCTCGACGCTCTCTCCGGCGAGATACCGTCTTGCCCTCCCATCATCGAGCTCGACAACGTTCTTCGTCGCCTTCGGGCCGACGAGAAAGCTCCCCTCGATGCTCAGCCTTATCCCGTCGCTCTCCACCCTGCCGAAATACACCCCGTTCCTGTCGGGCCCCCTGATCTCGAAGGGGCAGGGCTTCCAGGCGTAGACCTTGTGATACCTCCCGCGTATCTCATAGAGAAGCTCAGGTGCATAACCGTAGTTCTCAATGAGGAGTTTTTTGACGAGCTCGGTGTCACTTGTTTTCCCTATCTCCTCCCTCGGGTTGTCGCTCATGCCCCTCCCTCCGGCTTGAGTATCTTAGCGATGAAGAAGGCCTCGGTATCGTTGTCATTGGGGTGTATGCGTAAAGCCTTCTTCAGCTCGGACGAGTAGGTCTTCCCCTCCCACTCCAAAACAGGCTCGCTGGTCTTCACCGGCAGGTCTATTATCTCCAGCCTCGCGTCGGTCTTTCTGAGGAGATAGTCCACAACCTCTTCGTTCTCAAGGGGGTCTATCGTGCAGGTCGAGTAGACCAGCGTTCCCCCCGGTTTGAGGGCCCGATAGGCGGCCAGGATAAGCCTCTTCTGAATGTTCATGTACTTGATGACCCCCCTCAGGCGCCAGCCCGTTAGGAACTTCCAGCTCTTCCTTATCATCCCAACGGAGGAGCACGGGGCGTCGAGGAGAACCCTGTCAAAGGTATTCTCAAAACGGCCGAAATAGGCCCCGTCCTTCGTCGTCACGCGGGCGTTGAGGACGCCCATTTTATTGAGGTTCGCTATGAGGACGTTGGCCCTGCTGAGCTTCGGGTCGTTTGCTATTATGCACCCCTCGTTCTCCATGTACTGTGCTATCTGTCCGGTTTTTGAGCCAGGGGCTGCCGCCATGTCTAGGACAAGCTCACCGGGCTTGGGATCAAGGACAACGGGGGGTATCATGGAGCTCGCTTCCTGGCCGAAGATTAAGCCGAGACTGTGCTCCGGAACCTTCGCGAGGTTGTCAACGCTGATGAAGAATCCCTCGCGAACCCATGCTACCGGCTCAAGTTCGAACTCCTCTTTAAGCCTCTCAACGACCACGTTAAGCGGCGCCTTGAGGGTGTTCACCCGTATGCTCTGCCGCAGGGGCCGGATTATGAACTCCCAGAACTCGTCCGTGTCTTCGAGCATTGAATAGCGCTCGTAAAAGGCGGGATTGGTTTCCTTAATTCTGTCCCTCGCGCTCATAGAACCACCTCAGATGTCCGGCACCAGCTGTGCCATCCACCTTCCGTCTGGAAGCTGCTCTATCTTCATCTCGTGGTAGGTTATGGCCTTAACCTCCTCCTTCGGCTCGTGCTTCTCGTAGTCGAGAACCTCGCCGCATGCCTTCGCCCTGAGCCGATAACCTTCCCCGGTTTTCTCTATCTCGACGTCAACGTCTCCAAAGACCAGTCCCTCCATGTCGTGGAGCACGAGAAGCTCCTCAAGGAAGTTGTAGAGGAGCGCCATCAGGTCTTCGCCCTCCACCTCGACCTCACGGCATTCTTTGCTCTCGACCTTTCTCACCTCTACCATCACATCAAAGAGCGCCAGCGCAACGGCCTCGAAGGCCTCCTCAAGGCTCTCACCGTAGCCCCTGATTCCAACGTCAGCGGTGTGCTCGTAGTGTTCCCACTTCCTCATTTCAGCCACCTCCAAGCAGTATAGAGTTCAAGCCCTCTTTTCTAGCCGTATCGTGAAGCCTCTTGTCTCCGGTGTAAAAGCTCTCAACCCCGGCGTACTTTGCCGAAACTATTTGAATCGCGTCCGCTTGGTAAATGTGGTATCTCTCAATTAGCTCCCACGCATCGGCCAGCAGTAGGGAGTGAACCGGGACCACCTCCAAGACGCCCAACCTCGTGAACCGCTTTACCTCCGCCAGAAAGCCTTTCTTCAGGAAGTCAAAGCCCTCCTTTCTGATCTGGCCCCTTCTTAGCCGTTTGTCGAGTATTCCAATAACCTCTCCAATGTTCCAGAAGCTAAAGACGAGCTTCACTTCGCCTCTGTATGCATCCCTGAATATTCCCTTCACCACATCGCTGCCTTCCTCGGTTAAATACCTCTTTAAGATGGCACTAGTGTCCAAGTAAACGCTCCTCCCTGTCATCCCTCATCTCCCTCACGAGCTTTTCACTGCTCTCGCCCTCGACCTTCAGGGGTTCAAACCACAGGGGCACTTCAGAGTCGTCGATGTCCTTCAAAACTTCGTTTATGAGGTAGTTCATAAGTGCCTCTTCAAGGAGCTTGCTGACCTCACTCTTTTCCCGCCGGGCCAGTTCTTTAAACTCCCTCCAGAGTTCCTCATCGAGGTAAACGCTGGTTTTTACCTTCCCCATTGTACCACCATAGGTAATTACCGAAATCGGTATATAAAACCATCGAAACCGTTAATTAGACCACCGTCGAAATGGATTGGGTGGTGATATGAGGGAGATAACGCCTCGGAAAATAATCGAGATGAAGGGGAAGGAAAGGATCGCGATGATAACCGCTTACGATTATCCCTCAGCGCTCATAGCCGACAGGGCAGGAATGGACATAATCTTCATCGGCGACTCCCTTGGGATGGTTGTCTACGGGGAGGAGAACACGCTGAACGTCACGATGGACCAGATGGTCTTCCACACCAGGGCCGTCTCAAAGGCCGTCAGGAGGGCGCTCGTCCTAGCGGATATGCCCTTCGGGAGCTACGAGGTCGATACCGATGAGGGTGTTAAAAATGCAATTAAGCTCGTACAGGCCGGGGCGGATGCGGTGAAGATAGAGGGCGGCTACGACCACAGGAAGCTCGTGAGGAAGCTGGTCAGGATGGGCATTCCGGTAATGGGGCACACGGGGCTCACTCCCCAGAGATACCTCCGCCTCGGCGGCTACCGGCTGATGGGGGAAACCGAGGAAGAAATAGAGGAGATACTCCGCGATGCCAAGGCACTTGAGAAGGCCGGCGCCTTTGCCGTTGTCCTTGAATTTACCCTGGCCGATGTTGCGAAGCTCGTGACAGAGGAGGTCTCGATCCCCACCATCGGAATCGGTGCCGGGCCGTACGTGGACGGCCAGGTTCTTGTCTGGCATGACCTCCTAGGAATCTACGAGAACACCCCTCCCTTCGTCAAGAAATACGCAGACATCAGCGGGATGATAAGGCTTGCCCTTGAGAACTATCGGGAGGACGTAAAAGAAGGCAGGTTCCCTGCGAGGGAGCACTACTGGGAGTTCCTCGATAAGGATGACTTCAGGAGAAAAGCCCAGAGAGCCATCGAAAGGCTCGGAGAGGATGAGTAGATGCTGAAGGGCAGAAGGATCACCGTCGTCATACCAGCTTACAACGAGGAGGCAAGGCTCCCGAAGGTTCTTGAGGGGATTCCCGACTTCGTTGATGAGGTCATAGTGGTTGACGATGGCTCAAGCGATGGGACGTATGAGGTCGCCAGGGCATTCTCCGAGAGGGATGAGCGAATAAAGGCCATCAGGCTTGAGAAAAACTGCGGTAAAGGCTGCGCAATGCGTGAGGGGGTTAAACACTCCAGCGGCGACGTTGTGGTCTTCATGGACGCCGACGGTCAGCATAAACCCGGGGAGATAATAAGCCTCGTGGAGCCGATAGTCTCCGGCGAGGCAGATATGGTCATCGGCGCCAGGAAGGGGGACGTGAGCCAGAGGCCCCTTCACAGGAGGCTCAGCAACATAATAACGACGAAACTCATAAGGCTCAAGCTGCGCCAGTACGTCTACGATACCCAGAGCGGCTTCAGGGCTTTCAGCCGGCACTTCATCCCGGAGATAGAGAGCGACCGCTATGAAGTCGAAACCGAGATGCTGATAAAGGCGGCCAGGATGGGGGCCCGAATAAAAGAAGTGCCCGTGAGCATGATATATGACCCCGACAGGGAGGGACGTTTCGGATTAAGGGATGTTTTTCGCTTCATTGGGACACTGCTCAGGTTCTGAGCTCGCTTTCCACCTTTACTGCACCTAGTGTTCCCAGGGTAATTAGGATGAAGCCGAGGGCATGATAGACTGTAAAGCTCTCGCCGAGCAGGATTCCCAGCCCTATTGCAACTGCGGGAGCGGGCGTTATTATCGCCGTGGCCTTGGACAGGTTGATGAGCTTTATTGACCTGTACCAGACCAGCTGGCCGAGGGCTATAACGAGACCCTCGGCGATCACAAAGGCGGAAATCTCCAGGCCGGTTGCGATTGCAAGCGGCAGGAGCAGCAGAAAGCCGAATGTGTTTCTAAGGGCCGCTATCGTCGGCGAGCTGTAAGGCAGTCTCTTGGCTATCACGTGACCGAGCTGCCAGAAGAGTGGAACCAGGAGAAGAAGGAAATCCCCGATATGGAGTTCAAGGGAGCGTCCCTGAAGTATCACGATGGCCAGACCTACGATTATCGCGAGGGAGTAGGCAACAAGTCTCCGGGTTATCTTCTCCCCCAAAAACAGCCAGGAGAGCATGAAGGAGAACAGAACTTCACTCCGGGTTATCAGGGCGGCGTTTATCGCCGTGCTCATCCTCGCCCCGAATGAATACGCCAGATAAGCGAGCGCCGTACCGAAGAGTCCCACCAAAAACGCCTTCTTCAGGTCGCCCCTGTTGGCACGGATCTCCTCCCACTTCCCTGTCCAGAGAAGACTGCCCCAGAGGAGAAGCGACGCAACGAGGGCAGAGAATGCCGCAAAACTTATTGGATTTGAGGGATTGGACTTTATCACAACGGGCTCAATGCCGTAGATGAACGTCCCGGCTATCGCGAAGAGTACCCCCAGGGATTCCCTTTCCATAAAGATACCTCCACCATTCGTCTTAAAAAATCCACGGAAATTTTTCAGTGTTGGTGGTCTCCCCTCCACAGGAGGGGCAGAAGTAAGTCTCTTCCATATTTTGGATTTTGTCCAAGATGGTGGGCAGACTCCAGATTGTGGGGACAGGGGTAACAAAAAAGAATAAAACTAAAACTTGAGGTCACAACGTTTAAATATATCGGTAACGAGTTAAAAATGGGGGATAGGGGGTGGCGGCGATAACGATAAGGCCACTCACGATAAGGCGCATCGAAGCCCTGGGATTTACGATTTTCGTCATCGGGGCCATCCTGATAGCCGCCACCCTGTGGGGGGCTTCATACAGGTTTCAGGAGAACGTCGTCATATCCCCAGGGGGTTATTATGTTTACAAACTTGAGGGCTATGACTGGAGCGTGATTCAGTTCTCAATAAAGTCAACCGAACCCGTGACCGTTTGCATCACCGATGATGTGGGATTCAGAATATTGAAGTCGGGAGACGGGGCCCTGTGCCTCTTCAAGGTGGACGACACGACCAGCGTTGAAAAGATCTGGCGGTTCCCCAAAGACGGCCCTATGTACCTGATAATCATCCCTGAGTCAAAGGGGGGGCCGGTCTCTGTCTCCGTCCGTGTGAAGGGTGGCCTGATTCTCTGGTGAGGCTTCCAACCGAGGGAGCTGGAAAAGATGTCTACAGATGCCGTTCTAACGGGGCTTTCATTCGATAGAAGTGTTTTGGGAAGTTGTGGAAAGTTGTGGAGCCGGGAGCGGGATTTGAACCCGCGACCTGCGGATTACGAGTCCGCCGCCCTGCCGAGCTAGGCTACCCCGGCACCCGATGTTAAGGTTCACGGGAAGTTTATAAGTTTTTCTCAGGGGCCGGGAAGAAGGCCGTTTATAATCTCCAGCCATCTGTCAGGGCTGACTGCAACTATGAGGACTAAAACCGCAAGGAGGAAGTTCACCACCGTCACTTTCCTCAGGGAGGCAATTTCCAGGTTATAAAGGATCTCCGGAATCCTGGTGGTTCTTCCCTCTGTAACCTTGGCTATGAAAGAACCAAGCGCCATACCAGTCAGGACATCATAAATCCAGTGGTGGCCGAGGAAGATTGTGACGAAGGGTATGAGCGTGTTCACCAATATGATTGCCTTTCCGTCGAGCTTTTACCTGTACCTCCAAACTGTAATGATGTTTATCGTGATGATTGTGTTGTGGAGCGATGGGAGGACGAACTCCTGCCGGGTCAGGAGGGTGTTTGAGGAGGTGTAACCTGGGAGATTGTATACGACGTGGGGGGCATGGATGTGGACGACGAGATATACGGCGCCCGCTATGGCGTAGGCCATCAAATAGCGGATGAACAGCTCATCGGAGGCCTTTAAATCCCTCTTGTAAATGAGGAG
>NZ_WANV01000002.1 GCF_015521605.1 Thermococcus sp. | reverse complement strand
GAGAATTGAAACGGTAAACCGGGGAGAGGGCCCAAAGCCTTCCCCCGGGGTTGCAATAAGACTCTAGGAGAATTGAAACGAGTTCGTTGCGAAGCTCGGTGACCTCAAGGCTAAGGTTGCAATAAGACTCTAGGAGAATTGAAACTTTACATCAACTATCTTCTTTATGTTCTCAACCACTTTGTTGCAATAAGACTGTAGGAGAATTGAAACACGGCTGGGGTGCGGGTGATTTAAACACACGCAGGGTTGCAATAAGACTCTAGGAGAATTGAAACTCGGATACCTGAGAGGCTCCAGCTCCGAGGAATAGTTGCAATAAGACTCTAGGAGAATTGAAACCTTGGAAAGGCAGGTGGACAATAGGTATCTTGGGGGGTAGTTGCAATAAGACTCTAGGAGAATTGAAACCTATACCCGGTAAAAGTTTGGTCGAGGAGCGAGGGCGTTGCAATAAGACTCTAGGAGAATTGAAACTAGACAACTGCCGAAAAGCAACCCCCAGCCAGGAGCCGGTTGCAATAAGACTCTAGGAGAATTGAAACAAAAGCCCGCCCGGACTTTCTGCTTCCCCGCCTCCCAGTTGCAATAAGACTCTAGGAGAATTGAAACCCTTAAGCCGTATAAATCCCGCGTCGGTCACTTGGTAGGTTGCAATAAGACTCTAGGAGAATTGAAACTAGTAGTGGCCGAAATGCCCGAAGAAGCTTTGGAACGTTGCAATAAGACTCTAGGAGAATTGAAACAAAATCAGCGTTAGCAAAGTGGCCGAAGGCGTCATAAGTTGCAATAAGACTCTAGGAGAATTGAAACGGACGTGGGCGTAAGGTATAATGCCGGTGCACGCGGGTTGCAATAAGACTCTAGGAGAATTGAAACTGAGGCCTGCCGCTATCAGTAGGGCGGCTCCTGTGAGGTTGCAATAAGACTCTAGGAGAATTGAAACCTTTGCCTTCTCGACCTCTCCGATGGGGGCTCCCTGGGTTGCAATAAGACTCTAGGAGAATTGAAACTCCGTACGGGCGAAGACGTACATTGACGCCGCCAGGGCGTTGCAATAAGACTCTAGGAGAATTGAAACTGATGTCTTGAGAGGCCCCTATTAAGTCCAAAGTATAAGTTGCAATAAGACTCTAGGAGAATTGAAACACGGTCTCGCGATCTACGTCGGTGCCCTGGCAATGGTGTTGCAATAAGACTCTAGGAGAATTGAAACTGTTTTACGGTCGTACACTCTAGCATTGAATCCATCGTTGCAATAAGACTCTAGGAGAATTGAAACTTATCTTATTGCGATATTCGCAGCAGCATGGGCAGGTTGCAATAAGACTCTAGGAGAATTGAAACAAATGCGCCCGCTGGCAAAAGACCTCTTTATACAGTGTTGCAATAAGACTCTAGGAGAATTGAAACGTGTTCACCCTGATGGGCATCGAGCACCTTGGCGGCCGTTGCAATAAGACTCTAGGAGAATTGAAACGCAACATCAGCGACATCTACACACTCCCTGTCTTCGGTTGCAATAAGACTCTAGGAGAATTGAAACGAACATCTCGATCGGAAAGGGCATCCCCGACTGGACGTTGCAATAAGACTCTAGGAGAATTGAAACCGCGTGCCCGTGCCCGTACCAGTCAAAGCTCACCGGCGTTGCAATAAGACTCTAGGAGAATTGAAACGATGAGCCCCGCGAAGCGCGCTCAGCTCCTCGCTGATGTTGCAATAAGACTCTAGGAGAATTGAAACAGATTCTTGAAAAGAAAGCACCTCTCAAGGAGGCTTCGGTTGCAATAAGACTCTAGGAGAATTGAAACCCACGCTCCCCACCCTTTAGAACCTCCACCTCAAGCAGTTGCAATAAGACTCTAGGAGAATTGAAACCAAAAGCCTTAGAGAGAAAACAATTCGCCCAACTCTAGTTGCAATAAGACTCTAGGAGAATTGAAAGAGTTCTTCCGGGTCAGTGAGGACTTCGCGGATGATGTGTTGCAATAAGACTCTAGGAGAATTGAAAGCTGAAACTATCACTGTTGATGTGCAGAATGATACGGCTGGTTGCAATAAGACTCTAGGAGAATTGAAAGGACTGGTATGGTCGTGTTATCGTCCCTCTTTATGTTGGTTGCAATAAGACTCTAGGAGAATTGAAAGGGTTCAGCGTTACTGAGCCTGCTATAATCCAAACAAAGTTGCAATAAGACTCTAGGAGAATTGAAAGACAGCCCTGTTATACCTGCGTCCTCAAGGGCCTCGCCGTTGCAATAAGACTCTAGGAGAATTGAAAGTTAGCGAGCTGACCCAGGAGAACGCGAGGCTAAAATCGTTGCAATAAGACTCTAGGAGAATTGAAAGTTAGGCACTTCTTTTAGCTTCCTGACTGGTTGTAGCCGTTGCAATAAGACTCTAGGAGAATTGAAAGTTTGGAATTTCTAAAGCCTGTCCGTCGTCCACCGTGCGTTGCAATAAGACTCTAGGAGAATTGAAAGGGGATCTGGAGTCCTGGAGGGAGTCTCATGAGTTCCTCGTTGCAATAAGACTCTAGGAGAATTGAAAGTATAGGGCAAAGAATTGAGACTACCCCTTCTGTGCGAGCTCCATCTCAATAACCCTCTCAAAGACCGCCCGGTGGTTTCCAAAGGCCTCAAACATCCTGTCGGAGTAGTTGCTAGATGCGGTCTCAAGGAACAGCCGCAGGTTCTGGGCTATCTCATCACTTACCGGGACGTGCAGGGGTGCCGGTTCGTAGTAATCAAGCCCCTTCATGAGCGCAGTTGAGAAGTACCACAGGGTCTTTCTGACTTTTCTCCCGCGTATCCGGGAAAAACTGGCCTCCATACAGTTGAAGGCCGCGTGAAGGAGCACTATCATGCCTATCTCAACACCGCGCTCAAGAAGCTTTCTCCTCCGGGAATCCTGTCTGAGGTCTTTTATCCGGTATCCGCTTCTCGTCTGTTCATCGTATGGGATCCTGACGTCATAGATGCCCTCCACCCGGGGGTCATACACGAGAACCTCAGTACCACCAACTATGTAGAGCCCCTCCCCCCTAACCTCAACAACGGTGTTCTCGGTGCTGAGAACGGGAAGACCGCTGGCCATTGCCAGAACCGACATTGTGCTCTTCCCCGTGTGGGGATAACCGACGAAAAGAACTGCCTTGCCGTTCGGGGGAACGACAGCAACGGAGTCCGTTATGAACATCCTCCCTGTTTTGGCACCGGCTCTGGCGGCCGCCTGGAGGATAAAGAAAATCGGTGCCTCGTTTCCGTATGCAGAGGGGACGCGGGACTCTATCTTGTACTCGTCGCGCCCCATGTGGTCGTAAGCCGCACTGAAGACCCTGAACTCTTCACCCTTGAAGCGCTCCACGACAACGTGGACATCACCATCCGGATCGGAGACATCGGGGAGGTAGCGTCGCGCAAAAAGTCCCCTGAAACCCTCCTCAAAGCCATCATCAAGCTCCCCGGTGAAAAGAACGTTAACCCCGCCTACCCTGAGTGCCATCGCTTCACCCACCATAGGCTGGGCCGGGGGATTTATAACTTTTCCGTAAAACAGTGAACGTAAAGGGGCTGTTTTGACATTTTCATGCCCATCAGTTTTCTGCCTCTCCGTGGGTGAGCCTCAGGTATACCCACCACGCCAGAATAAACGCACCGAGGAACATTGCGGCATCCGTCACCATATCCCCCCAGAAAGTCCCGGGGTTGTAAAGCCTGACAGCACCGCGCACCACGTAGCCAAGGGCATAGAAACCAAAGGCCGTGAGCAACGCTGTCGAAAACCTCAGGTTCACGGTGGCCACCTGAGAAAAGGAATTAAGAGCCCTCAGCTGAGGGCCGCGAGGAGCTTCTCCATGAACATCTTCTCCGGGTAGGCGCCCTCGAACTGCACCTTGGCCTCGCCGTCGACCATGATGACGATCTTGGGCACTGCCATGACGCTGTACTGGTCGGCCCACTCCGGGTACTCGATGGCCTCGACCATGTCCCCGAGTATCTTACCCTTGCCTGCCTTCGCGTTTTCGATGGCGAACTTGTGGGCCATCCTGACGGCGAGCGGGCAGTACGGGCAGGTGGGGGTTACGAAGACGAGTATCCTCACATCCCTGTCTATGTTCGCAAGCTCCTCCTTGCTGTCGGGCATGAGGTCGGTGGTGGCGTTGCTGACGTCAACTATATCCTCAAGGAACGCCCCGAACTCGTGGCCGGCGGGAAGGCCGAAGAACCTAACGCCCATATCCTTGCCGTCCTGGGTTATGGTGACGGCCGGGGCGCGGTCGATCCTGTACTGCTCGGCGAGCTTCCTGCCCTCCTCACTGTCGAAGTCGTGGAACTCGAAGGTGAGCTTGTCGCTGAGTTCACTGAGCTCCTGGACCAGCTGTTTGAGCTGGTCGCAGTACTGGCAGTGCTCTTTTCCTATGAATCCGATGATCTTGACCGGGTTCGTCATCTTGGAGAAGAACTCCTCCCTGATGACCTTCTTGTCAGCGTCGCTAATCAATCCCATTCCAAACACCTCCACATAAGGTTTATAACGATTGGATTACAATCTCTCCGTGGGATTCAATTCCGGTTTGCAACCTAAGGTTGAATGTTCACTATATAAGCTTTGCGTCACAGATTTGGGTGGTGTAGGTCATGAGTGAACCCGACATCTTTTACATACTGGGGAACAAGGTGAGGCGCGATCTGCTCAGCCACCTCACCTGTACGGAGTGCTACTTCAGCTTCCTCAGCAGCAAGGTTAGCGTGTCCTCAACGGCGGTGGCGAAGCACCTTAAAATCATGGAGCGCGAGGGCATACTGAAATCCTACGAGAGGGAAGGACCTTTCATAGGGCCCGCCAGGAAGTACTACAACATAGCCATCTCAAGGACTTACGTCACGACGGTGACGCCGAACCTCTTCTGGTACAGGGGGCTCGATCTTGGAGAATTCTCATTCGAGAAGACAGAGATTGACCTGACGCACATACCCCTGGAGCACGAGAGCCTTCTCCAGATGGTCAACTCCTTCCTTGAGCTGACATCGGAGCTTGAAAAGATACTCCAGGCACTTCAGGCGGTGGAAAGCAGACGCGACAGGCTCATGAAGGAGCTCAAGGAGCGCTACCTCCAGGAGATAGGTGACATGACCCAGCTGGCGATACTGCACTACCTCCTGCTGGCCGGCGAGGCCACCATCGAGGACCTGAGCGACAGGCTTAACCTCAAGGAGAGGGAGGTTCTCGTGAAGGCCCAGGAACTGGACAAATTCATACCGTTAATAATAAAAGACGGAGCCATCAAAATCGACGAGGAAAAGCTGAAACAAAAGCTTGGCGGTGTCTAATATGCCGGAGAAAATAAGGGTCGTGGTTAACGAGGACAAGTGCTATCTCTGCGGCGGCTGTGCTGGAGTCTGTCCCACGCTCGCAATAAACGTAAGCGCCTCAAGGTGGGAGTTCTTCCAGGACAAGTGCATCTCCTGCAGGATATGCATCAGTGCCTGTCCAGTGGGTGCTCTCAGCGGTGAACCCCTGGAGGTGGGAGAGTGAACCAGATGAAATACGACGTTGTGGTGGTTGGAGCCGGGATAGCCGGCCCGATAGTCGCGAGAAACGTTGCCAGAGCAGGGTTCTCTGTTCTGCTCATCGATAAGAAGCCCGCCATCGGTACGCCCAAACAGTGTGCCGAAGGAATAAGCATGACCGTGTTCAAAAAGTACGACATACCCTACGACAGGCGCTACATCAACCGCGAGATCTACGGTGCCAAGCTCTACTCCCCCAGCGGGTACGAGCTTGAGCTCCGCTATAAGGAAGCCAGCGGCGTTATTCTCGAAAGGAAAGTCTTCGACAAGATGCTTGCCTACTACGCGGCGAAGGCCGGCGCCGACGTCCTCGCCAGGACAGAGGCGGTTGACGTTATCAAGAAGGACGGCAGAGTGGCTGGAATAAAGGCCAAACACGAGGACGAGCCGGTGGAGATTTACGCAGACATCATAGTCGCCGCTGATGGTGTCGAGAGCAAAATAGCCAGGAAAGCCGGCATAAACACCTACGCTCCCCCACATGAGTTCGACTCAAGCTACGAGTACGAGATGCTCATCGAGGGCTACGACCCGGATCTGATTCACCTCTGGTTCGGCAATGAGATAGCGCCGAGGGGCTACGTCTGGGTCTTCCCGAAGGACGAGGACAGGGCCAACGTCGGCATAGGAATCAACTCTGACAACCCGCAGACGGCCAAGTACTACCTAGACAAGTGGCTGAAGGAGAACAATATCCCCGCCAAGAAGCTCCTTGAGATAAACGTCGGCGTCGTTCCTGTTGGGGGCTTCGTTAAGGAGCTGGCCAAGGAGAACGTGGTAGTGGTAGGGGACGCGGCCAGGCAGGTCAACCCCATGCACGGCGGTGGAATGGCCGAGGCCATGGAGGCAGGCACAATAGCGAGCAAGTGGATCGTAAAAGCGTTAGAAGAGGAGAACCTTGCACTGCTCCAGAACTACACCAAAGAATGGTGGGAGACCGACGGAAAGAGGCTCGAAAAAGTCCTGAAGGTCAGGAAGGTCACGGAGAAGCTCACCGACGAAGACCTCGACCTGTTCATCCAGGTGCTGAACAGTGCCGACGCGGAGAAGATAGCGAGCGGCGACTACGTAGAGGTCATAAAAGCCCTCCTGAAGCACCCAAAGGTCATACTGAGCCCCAGGAGGATAAACCTCCTCAGACAGCTGATTTGATCATTTCTTACCCTTCTTCCACTCCCTGCAGTTCATGTCCAGACAAATTTCGTACTCCCTGCCCTTCTCCCTGATTTTTACGACCGGAGCGCCGCCGCAGCAGGTCTTGTCCGTGGGAATTATCTCGCCCCTCTGGAGGAGCGGGTATGTGACGTTGCACTTGGGCCAGCTGGAACAGCCGACGAATCGCTTACCGGTTCTCCTGTTGTACCTCACCACGAGGTCACCGCCGCACTTGGGGCACTTGCCCACCACGAGGGGGCCCCTCTCGTCTTTATTCACGGCCTTTTTGACGGCCTTCTCCTCTTCCTCACTGAGCTCCTTTACCGCACCGGCTTTTCTGGCGGCGGCTTTTGAGGTAGTTGTGCCTGTTCCGGTCGTCTCCATGAGCATTTTCCCTATGTCGAGTTCCCTCTCCTTGAAGACCTTCAGAATCTTGATGAGCTGGTTCTTGCTCTCCTCGATGACACCTTCTCTGTCGGCCTTTCCGGCCATTATGTCCTCCATCTTCTCCTCGAATGCCTTCGTCAGCTCGACACTGACTATGTCGGGCACGTTCTTCTCCAGCGCCTCAACGACGCGCATGCCTAACGGGGTGACCTTTATCTTCCTCTTGCCTTCGATGTAGCCCCTGCTGTAGAGGGTCTCAAGGATCTGGGCGCGGGTCGCTTTGGTCCCTATGCCGAGGTCTTCCATCTTTTTGATGACGGCGGCTGGGGAATACCTCGCGGGAGGCTTCGTTTTCTTCTTTTCGCGCTTTATCTGGATGACCTTTACCGGCTCGCCCTCCCTAAACGCGGGAAGGATAACCTCGTCGAACTTGACGTACTTGCCGTAGACCTTCAGCCAGCCCTCCTTCACGGTCCTGGCCCCGCTCAGGATGAATCGGTGGGAGTTGGAGTTTATGACAACCTTCATTATTTCCCTGACGGCTGGCTCCATAAAGAGTGCCAAGAAGCGCCTGACGATGAGGTCGTAGAGGTTGGCCTCGTCCTTGGTAAGCTCGCCGGGCTTTGGAAGCTCCCCCGTTGGATAGATGGCCGGGTGAGCGGGGTCGTCCTTCTTTCCCTCGACGGGCTTGAGCCTCTCCTTACCCAGGAGCTCGTGGGCGAAGGGCTTGTACTCGGGTAGCTTCGCCAGGTTCTGGAGGATGGAGCGGAAGTTGAGGTTCTTGGGGAGCTTCTGTGATGAGGTGCGGGGATAGCTCGTGACTCCACGCTCATACAAGCGCTGTGCAATCTCCAAAGTCTTCTTCGGGGAGTATCCAAAGGCGGAGTATGCCTCCCTCTGGAGGGTTCCGAGATCGAAGGGCACGGGCGGATGCCTATTCTGCCGCTTAACCTCAACCTTCTCAACGAAGGCGGGGCCCCTCCTTGCCTCTTCGACGATGCGCTTTGCCTCGTTTTCATCGAGTATGCGCTCCTTTTCATAGACCGCCGTGTACTGCTCCCCGTTTTTCTCAAGGAGCATCTTTATGACCCAGTAGGGTGTCGGCTTAAAGTTCTGAATCTCCTTTTCCCTGTCAACGAGGAACTTGAGGGTCGGCCCCTGAACGCGGCCAGTAGAGAGAACCTGCCATTTGCCGCTGGCGCGCTTTATTGCCGATGTCAGGGCACGGGAAAGGTTCACGCCCCAGTACCAGTCGAGGACGTGGCGCGCTATTCCGGCATCGGCCATTCCGAAGTTTATAGTCGGTTCAAGGTTGTACCAGGCCCTGAGAAGATCTTTTTTGGTGAGTGCAGAGAACTTCATTCTTTTCGCCCGGGACGGGTCAACGCCGCAGGCGTACTTGAGGGCGGTGTAGCCGATGACCTCCCCCTCAGTGTCGTAGTCGCAGGCAACTACGAACTCATCGGCACGCTTGGCGAGGGTAGCGAGGGCTTTTATGTAATCTTTGGCGTAGCCCTTCCCCTTCTCCGCAACATAAACGGGGACCCATTCAATGTCGAAGACGGGATAACCGTAGGTTTTGGTCTTCGGAGCGAGCGAGAAGAGGTGCCCAACCGCTGGAGCCACTATTATCCTCTTCCCGTCGCGGGTGAATTCGTAGTAGGGAACCTTGCCGATGGTCTTTCTAACCGGTTTGCCTTCCGCCAAGGCATAGGCGATTTTTCTCGCAACGTTGGGCTTCTCGGCTATGATGAGCGTGACCATGACGACACCTTGAAGCGATAGGCAGGGGGATTATAAAAAACCTGCGGAGCGAGCCTTTGGAGGACTCACATGAAACACGAACCACTCCTTCTGGCCCCAGCGAAAAGCTTAATAAGGAACCCTTCAATGCACTACCGCGGGCACGGGGCCGTAGGGTAGCCTGGTCCATCCTGCGGGCTTTGGGAGCCCGTGACCCGGGTTCGAATCCCGGCGGCCCCACCACAACGAAAGACAAGGAGGCTCCGCCCCGCAACTCCGTTTTTCTCAAACTACTGAGGGGCTAACGCCCCACACTCCCAGTAACTTTGCTCTGCAAAGTGTAATCAAAGAGTGAACTTTGGCAAAATGCCAGAATGAGTTCGCATGTCTTCTCAAGATTGCAATCTCAGAGCGGATTTTCACTTGGGAAATCAAGTTAAAACGGGTTTCAACTTCTTTTAAACGCCCAGAGGGCGTTGTACTCACAGTGAAACATTGCAGAACCAGCGAGTGAAATAGCAAACCCGTTTAAAACTGAGGATCTTCAAAAACGATATGCAAACTTTGATCAAACTTTTCGCCAGAATAGTTTGTTGTGGAGCCCCGGGCGGGGTTTGAACCCGCGACCTGCCGCTTACCAAGCGGCCGCTCCACCAGGCTGAGCCACCGGGGCGTCGATGATACCATGCAGACCAGCGTTTATAAATTTTTCCCTCACCCCATTTTCTCGACGAGCCCCTCCAGTACCTCCCTGAAGTTGGCCGCGTCGATCCACTTGATACCCATCTTCTGCGCCCAGGTGAGTATGCCGACGTCGGCTGAGACTATAGTTGCATCGAGCTCTTTGGCGAGAAGGATCAGCTCAAAGTCCTCCTTACTGTCAACGATGCCCTCACGGAGCGCCTTCCGGTAGTTCCTCCTGAGCTTCTGGATTATCCTGTCCACATTGTCCGTCTCTATGACGCTCTCGCGAACTGCCTTCTCGGCCACGCGAAGGCCTTTGTCGATGCGCCGCCTTATGTCGTCTATCAGCTCATAGACCACAAAGGCGGGTATTTTGATGTCGTGAACGTTGGGCGGCTTTTTGATTACGTACAGCTCTATTTCGGGGAGGAGTTCCTCCTCATCAACGAAATGCATAACCTCGCGGTAGATGCCAGGGGGCATGTAGAACTCGACCTTCCCAAAGAGCCTCTCGGCATAGCCCAGAAAAGTCCTCATGGCCTCGGTCGGAGAGCCACCAAACCTGTCCCGAATCTCCGGGTTTACGAAGATGCTCGTGTCGAGGACGAACCGCATTGCCACGCTACCACCACAAGCTTATTTAAGCGTGGAAGTTTAAAACGGTTAGGTGGAAGCATGAAGGTTGGAGTCGTTTTTGGAGTCAGCGAGCTGGCAAACCCGAAGGTCTTTGAGAAGAAAGCCTCGGAGTTCATAACGGGCCTCGCGAAGGAGTTTGAGGTTGTTGGAGGGTTCTTCATCTCGACACGGAGGGATTTCAGGGAGGCCAGAGAAGAAGTCAACTTCAACGAGGTTGACGCTATAGTGCTCTACCCTCTGACCGGCGGCACAGAGGGCCCTCTCAAGGAGTTTGCGGTTTACAGAAGACCCACAGTGATTTACGGCGACCCCTTCAACAACTCACTTGCAGCCGGAATCGAACTCAGGGAGTACTTCAGGGACAGGCTCGTACCGGCAACCCTGGTAAAGGACTTCAACGAGCTGAAGGCGGCACTCCTGGGCTATGAAGATATGGGGGACGTTCTGGATAAGTTCCTCCGCATGCGCATCGGCATAATAGGCAGGGTCTCGCCCTGGCTCATCAACGAGAAGTTTGAACTCCCGTACACAAAAATAAGCCTCAAGAAGTTTTACGAGTACTACGAGGCCACCACCGAGGCTGAAGGATGGAAGGCCGTAGAGGAAATCGTCGGAAAGGCAATCGAGATAAAAGAGCCCAAGAGGGAAGACCTCGTAAAGGCGGGAAGGATATACCTCGCGATAAAGAGGATACTGGAGGACTACAGGCTCGACGGTTTCACCATAGGCTGCTTTGATCTGATAGGCAAGCTCAAGGCAACGCCCTGCCTGGCCCTGGCCATGTTCAATGCGGAGGGGATCCCAGCGGCATGCGAGGGTGAGCTGAACTCCCTCGTCGGAATGATGATAGCGAGGCGCTTCTTCGACAAGCCGGCATTTATGGGCAACATAGCCGACTACGGGGAAAGCCACATAATCCTTGCCCACTGCACCGCACCACTCATCGGGAGGTATGTCGTCAGATCACACTTTGAGAGCGGCATGGGAGTCGGTGTCGACGTCCAGCTGCCCAAAGGAAAAGCCAGCCTCCTGAAGATACGCGGGAGAAAGGCCGTTGTTGCCGGCGTCGAAGTTATTGGCCAGGAACACAGCGATTTCAGGTGCAGAACCCAGGTGAAGCTCCGCATAGAGGACGCGATGGACTTCATAGATGGAACGCTCGGAAACCACCACCTGCTGGTCTACGTGGACAGCGAGGAGCTGGCCGATCTGCTCAGCGAGCTGGGCTTTGAGGTCATGCTCTACTAACGTTTTTCTTCCCACCAAAACTTTTATTAACATCAAGTTACTTAATATTCTATGGGGGTGGTGAGTATGAGAAGGGCCCAGGCGGCTCTGGAGTACCTCTTCATGATATCCCTGGCACTTCTCATGGTACTGGTCGTGGTGAGGGCGCTCAGGGAGGTTGCCAGCACCGCCAGCAGACAAACTGAGCGAGTTTCAAAGGAAATCGTAGAGACCCTCAACAGCACCCTGAAGTGAAGGGGGAGAGAAACATAGCTCAGAGATAAATAAAAGAAAAACCTCAGCTACCAGCTGCCTTTTTCTCGTAAAGCACGAGCCCTACCAGAACGGCAAATTCAAGTCCCACGGGTATTATGTGGAGCGACGCCGCGATGAGGCTGAGGCCCACCATTGCTGCTCTCAGGATCGTTGGTATCGAGAGACTCTTGAAGTGCCCGGTTATGGCAATCGCGAGTATGTACATTATCAGAATCGTCGCCGCCAGGTAGTACAGGACCCTCAGTGCCATCTGTGGCGTCCATTCGGAGACCGTTATGAGGAACATCTCCGGGTGGGTGAAGTAGATATACGGCCCTATGTACCCTGCCAGTGCGTACTTAACCGAGTTTATGGCTGTCTTCCAGAAGTCTCCTCCCGCCAGAGCTGAACCCGCATACGCTGCGAGGGCGACGGGCGGAGTGAGGTCTGCCAGTATTCCGAAGTAGAACACGAAGAAGTGTGCCGCGAGGAGGGCTATCGCAGTGCTGTATCCCGGCACGGAGGCGTCGTATATCGGATTGCCTGCGACTGCAGTATAAACCGCTGGAGCGGCCACAAGAGAGGTTATAACGTAGTTCGCCGTCGTTGGGACACCCATACCGAGGATGAGGCTGAATATCATTGCCATTATGAGGAGAAGGAGTAGGTTTCCGCCGGCGAGGTCAACGAGCTTGTAGCCGAGGGCCGTTACCAGGCCGGTCATGGTGAGGACACCCTGTATAAGGCCGGCGCTTGCAGCTGCCAGCATGACGGTTGTGCTCGTCTTGCCCGCGTCTATCATCGACTCGTACGTGGCGGTGTACATCTTCTTGCCGCCTTCCGTTCTCGATCTGTAACCCACAACGAGGGAGAATATTATTCCGAAGGTGCCGCTCATCAGCAGTATCTCCTCCTTCCGCATATAGAGCAGCTTTCCGAGAACTGCCATCAGTATGAACAGTATGCTTATGTAGAACTTCTCGTTGAACTCTGCCTTGTCGGTCAGCAGTGCCGCGGCCACGAGGATTGCCGCCAGAACAATGAGCACCGCTCCAACTGGGGTGGCGTACTCTCTGCTGGTGAACATCAGCACCGTTGTTATGAGGGCTATCGCGACATAGAAGTGTTCATGCCCGGGTATTTCATCCTTCGATATCCACGCGACCCAGATTGCAATTCCCAGGGAGGAAACCGCCGCAATATGGGGCGCAATTCCCCAGACAAGGGCCACGGTGATGACCACTATTGGCAGCAGGATGTAGAGCTTTCTCAGGAAGTATTTCAGCGGTTTGAAATGCTCCCTGGGCATGCCCTTGAGACCAAGCCTCTTCGTCTCCAGGTCTATGAAGAGGTAGACGCCGGTGTAGTATATCAGCGCTGGTAAAACAGCCGCTATTATGAGCTTGTTATACGGAATCCCGAGGAACTGGGCCATGATGAACGCTGCCGCTCCCATAACCGGGGGCATGAGCTGACCGCCCGTTGAGGCAACTGGCTCAACCGCACCTGCTATCTCAGGGGGATAGCCAGCCTTCTTCATCAGGGGTATCGTGAAAGTGCCCGTCGTCAGGACGTTGGCGACGCTGGAACCGCTAACGGTTCCCATCAGTCCACTTGAGATAACCGCCGCTTTCGCCGGTCCTCCCGGCCGGGTTCCAAACAGGCTTATCATGAACTCGGTTATATAGTCACTGACCCCTATTCTCAACAGGAATGCCCCGAAGAAAACGAAGGCGAAGACGTAAATCGTCATGACATAGAAGGGGATTCCAAATATTCCCTGGTCTAGATAGAGGTACTGGACGATCCTGGTCCAGTTATAGCCCGCGTCCCTGATGCCATACAGGAGGAATACCACCACGATGGTGGGAAGTATCCATCCTATCGCTCTCCTCGTCGCTTCGAGGACGAGTATTATTGCGAGTATCCCGAAAATAACGTCCATCTGGTTCACGTCGTAGTACACCATGTACGTCGGCCAGCGCCAGAACTTGTAAAATGCTGCCACCAGCCCCAGCAGTATTAGTATATAGTCAAACCACTGAACCTTTGAGAGATACTTCTCTTTTTTCCGTATTGGGTACCTCAGGATGGCTATTACAAATATCATCCCGAGCACGAAGGCCATTACCTGCTGATCCTGGAAGTCGAGCTTCAGGAACTCTATCTCGATGCCTAGTTTGCTGAAGATAGAGTACAGGAGGAACATAAAGTTGAATATAAACAGTATCTCGAAGATACCTATGAGGATCGACGCTCCACTCACAACCTTCTCAAGCTTTGGTGACAAGGTTCTCGTTGCTTCCAGCTTTATCTTCTTCTCTATAGCCTCCAAGTTCTCCCCCATCATCAACACCTCCTAACTATCGAAAGAATATAAGGTACCTCCTTCACCTCTATCTCCAAGACTCCCTCCTTCCTGGGCTGGACGAACACGGTATTTCCATCCACCAGCACCGTGACGTTGTTGACAGGAATGAACCAGTAGCTCCAAGACTTGCCGAGGAATTCATTGGCTTCCTTCACGTAGAACTCCCCCTGCTTGTACTGGAAGTCTATGGGCTGCCCGGCTAGGAACTCCTGCCACATCTCCTTGGTAAAATAGATGCCGTTCTCGGAGAGCCTGTAAACGTCAACGACCTTCGTGAGGGAGACGCTGTGGGTGTAATGGACCTCAAGTGTTGAGTTCGGTTCCAGGTGATAGTAACATTCACTCCCACCGAATTCTACCCCGATCACGGAGACAGGAAGAAGGAGCACGACTAACGGCAATAATAAAAAAAGAAAGGGCTTTTTCAATCGGTTCCCCCCTTCATCCACTGGGCTTGTACTCGTCCGGGACGGTTATGCCCTGTTCCTCGTAGTACTTGATGGCCCCTGGGTGGAGCGGCACCATGAGACCATCGAAGGCGTGGTTGATGTCTATCTGCTTCGCGACCTGGTGGGCCGTCGCGAGGTCGTCAATGCTGGTGTAGAGGATCTTGGTCATCTCGTAGACCAGATCGTCAGGTAGGTCCTTGTGCACGATGAGGGTTGATTTGACCGCTATGGTCTGAACATCGGTGTCCATTCCGTTGTACGTCCCCGCGGGTATGGTAACCTTAACGTAGAACGGGTATCCCTGGTCGTGGAGTTTCTGGACAACGTCATCCGGAACCGGGATGAGCCTTACCGGAACCTTAACTGCTATCTGGTTGATGGCCGGCGCTGGGTATGCGATAACGGTGAATTCAGCGTCAACCTGGCCGAGAACAAGGCTCTGAGCGGCCTCCTCAAAGGTCTGGTAGACCGGTTCTATCTTGTCCCAGACCCCCGCAGCCTTGAGAACCCTCTCGGCGGTTGCGGCCACACCGCTTCCTGCCGCACCCACAACGACCTTCTTGCCCGCGAGATCCTCAAGGGTCTTTATGTCGCTGTCAGCCCTAACGACTATCTGGACAGGCTCGGGGTACAGGGTTCCTATGGCCCGCAGATCCTTGATTGGCCCGCTCTTCTCGAACTGGTAGAGTCCGTTCCAGGCGTAGTACGTGACGTCGTTCTGTGCTATTGCCGCCTGGGCCTCACCCTTGCCAACAGCGAGACAGTTGGCAACACTGGCGCCGCTGGTGACGGCCTTAGCATAGATCATGTCGCTCTTCTTGTTTATCACCTTGGCATACATTGAACCCAGTGCGAAATAGACGCTACCCGGGCCGGAACCGGTGTATATTGTTATGATGTACTTCCCATCGTCGGTCTTTTCAAGGTTCAGCCCCTGGGTTGTCGTTTCTCCGCCACCGGTGGTGCAACCTGCGGCAACAACGGCCAAAAACAAAACAAACATCAAACCTACGGCAGTCCACTTCCTCATTCTTCACCACCTCTTAAAGACTGACGCCCATGTATGCACAGGCGCCTAAATATGTACACGTATCGCAGTATATGTACACTTCAGGGTTATATATTTTTTGGCTGGTTGGAAGTTTTACATTCAATTAAACAAATGTTGAAAGGAAATAATGAAAATTTTTCAGTAATAATACCAGATCGTCCAGTAATCATTCGGATCCTCACCGATGCTTTCCAGGTAGTCGAGATACTCCTTAATTGGAACGTCCGGGTAGGTGTAGAGCTTGGTCTCACTGATGCCCTTCTCCCAGGGGTGCATAAGGTATATCCTGCTACCATCGGGCCTTATTCCGACCAGCTCTCTGTCCTGCCATGCGCGCAGGTGGTTCTTGCCCATTCTCGGGACGTTGAAGACAGGCTCGTCAGGCCTGAACTGACCGGGCAGTAGTCTTGCCTCCTCCTTCCTCTCCTGGACGACCCTGGCTATAGGTACGAGGTAGTCCTTCTGCTCTATTTTGCCCTTCGGATAGAAGGTGTAGTACGGGTCGATGCCCACCTTCTTGAGGGCAATCCTGAGGGCCACGTTCTCAAAGCGCCTGCTGACGTTCCTCTGGTAAACGAGCTGGTTGTAGATGTATATTCCCTGCTTTCTCAGCTTGTACGTGGCCTCAGCGACCTCCGGAGTTACCTCGTAGGCGGTCTCGAAGTGTGTAGAGATGGCAACGTTCCTCCTTCCCGGCTCTATGTATGACCCGAGAATCTCTGCGAGGCTGTCGGTTATCCTCATTGGAACCGTGACAAGTATCCTGGTTCCCCACCGGATGTTCACGACGTGATCCATCTCCGCAAGGCGGGACATTATCCTGTCGATTATCTTGTCACTGAGCGCTATCGGATCCCCACCGGTTATGAGGACGTCCATCATGGAGTCGTGCTCGGCGAACCAGTCGAGGGCTTTCTCTATCTTGTCCCATCCCGGGAAGGAGCCGGCCATGAATGGCTCAAGAACCTCCCAGTTCCTCTGGCAGTAGACGCATATCTGCGGACAGGTGTCGTAGGCCTTGAGGATTGCAATTGTAACATACCTCCTGGTAACGAGGTCGATGGGTGATGTGTCATGTTCACCCATGAAGTCGAAGTAGTACTCCCTGTCCTCCCTGTGGATTATCATGTTGTCCATGTACCACTCCGGTGGCATTACCTGTCTTCTCACGTGTCTGTCGTACTTGTACGGTTCTTGGAAGTCCCACAGGTGGAGGTAATGTGGAGTTATCCCCCAGGGGATGCGGTATTTAACGGCAAGCTCGACCTGCTTCAGGTCGTCTTCAGGAACCTTAACTATGCCCAGTTCGTTTAATTCCCTCAGGATTTCGAGGCCCTTCTCCCTCTTGAGCACGTGACTGAACTGCCAGCGGTAGTCAAACCACTCATCCTCGGTTATGCCGAAGTACTCCATAAGCTGCTCTCTCTGCTTCTTCCTCTTCTCGATTATTTCCTTGTCAAGGCCGCTCGGGTACTTCTTCAAGTATCCTCTAATGTAGTTCCACTCCTTGTCAAGGTATTCAGAACGTGCCAGTGCGGCTTTTCTGCCCTTTATCTTGCTGAAGTCAACGAACTTTATACCGGCAGCTTCGAGCTTCGGTCCGAGCCACCCCTTGGAGTAGCCACTCACACCGGCCATCGCCCTGAAGAGATGGCGGAACTCCTCAACGAATCCGTCGGTTATTATGCTGAGGACATGTTTGTCGCCTTTTGTTGCCTTCCAGAGGTACTCAAGGGTGCTGAATCCGGCTGCCTTCTCCCCGTACTCAGAGATCATGTTAAGGAACACATTAATGGCCTCAACCCCGAGCCACCTGTCTATGGCGTCAACATTGATTTCCCCGTTTTTATACCTCCACAAGAGCTCCTCAGCGAACTTGGATAACCTTTTCCTTGCCTCTTCCAGGTCTTTACTGGTGAGCAGTATTTCTTTGATTTCCGGGAGAGGCTCAAAAACCTCTAAAAACTTCTTGTGTTCGACCCCCTGTCTGAGTCCCCAGGGGGATTCCTCAACGTTAAACGTGGAAATGGCGCTTTCCATCTGTTTCTCCATGCCCACACCCTCCATGCCCGACTATGGACAATGCCCCCATTCGGGAACATTGGTGAACACATTCCCTCATAGGGGGCAAGCTTTCGCTCTTAGTGGCCTTAAACGGCTATATATACTTTACTTTTACATCCCCGTAAAATATGACATATTTAAAGTTTGGAACCCAAAATTACGAAAATTTTACATATTTTTCCATAAAATCTTGAAAAATTGCTAAAATCTAACTTAACTTATGTCAATCCTGCAAAGAATAATTTACAAACATAAAGATTTGGTTTTTTATTCAACAAGGAGTTTTCGGAGAAGACATGGGCTTAATTAAACTCTCCAAAGCAAAAGGGTTATAACGCTCCCCTTGAAGGCAGCTTGGGGGCAGCAAAAATGAAAGTGATAATGACTACCAAGATCGACCTTGCATCGATGAACATCATGAACAAGCTGATCGATAACTTTGACTTTACCGAGACGGATAAGTCCTTCGATGGGAATCCTGTGTACGCAAAGGGGGACACACTCATACTGACGACCAACGACGAGATGATCTACTACGACGGCCTTGACAGGGCCATTGAGGAACAGCTCGGCTTTGTGCCCGAGATCATAGCCTTCGCCTCCAGGCACTCAAGCAAGCAGAAACTGCCGGCACTCACTGTCCACGTGACCGGAAACTGGGGCGGGGGGATATATGGAGGGAGGGATGAGAGCCTCGCAATATCCCAGCCAAGTGCTATGAAGCTTGCTCTCATGAAGATGAACGAGCTCAACGACCTTGGATGGACCGTCTGCTACGAGGCGACTCACCACGGTCCAAGCGAGCTTGAAGTGCCGAGCTTTTTTATTGAGATTGGCTCCAGCGAGGAGGAATGGATAATAGACAGGGCCGGGGAGATAATAGCCGAGACGATAGTCCACGTGCTTGAAAACTACAAAAAGGCCAAGTTCCCGGTTGCCGTTGGGATAGGTGGTGGACACTACGCACCGAAGCAGACTAAGAGGGCGCTTGAAACTGACATAGCATTCAGCCACATAGCGGCGAAGTACGCCCACCCGCTCAGGAAGGAACTCGTCCTCAAGGCTATTGAAAGGACTGCAGAAAAGGTGGAGGCAATATACGTTGATTGGAAGGGCAGCAAGGGCGAAACCAGGCAGATGGCTAGGGCTCTCGCCGAAGAACTGGGCTTGGAGTTCATACGCGACTAAATAATCGAAATCTTTAAAGATGTTAAGCGGGATTTTAAAATCAGCACTCGCCCTTAGCTAAATTTATATACTACCTGCCTACAAAGTGAAACAGATGTTAAATTGCCCGGAGGGTGAAAAGATGCTGAAGCTGATTGAAGACGCTATCGAAAGAACCTCTGCCGACCTTAACAAGGCCCCGGAGGCCCAAGTTCCCCAGACCGACATTGATGAAGAGCTCAAGAGGATTCTTGAGCAGATACAGGCCAAGATTTATGTCGTCGGTGTCGGCGGTGCTGGCTGTAACACCATTAACAGGATGATGCAGGTTGGTATACAGGGTGCGAAGGTTATCGCCATCAACACTGATGCCCAGGACCTCCTCAAGGTTCGCGCTCACAAGAAGATACTCATCGGTAAGGAACTCACCCGCGGTCTCGGAGCCGGGAACAACCCCAAGATGGGTGAGGAAGCCGCCAAGGAAAACGAGAGGGACATACGCGATGCCCTCGAAGGTGCCGACATGGTCTTCATCACCTGCGGTCTCGGTGGAGGTACCGGTACCGGTGCCGCTCCGGTCGTTGCGGAGATAGCCAAGAAGATGGGCGCCCTGACCGTCTCGGTGGTAACCCTCCCCTTCACCGTCGAGGGCATAAGGCGCATAAAGAACGCCGAGTACGGTCTTGAGAAGCTCAGAAAGAACAGCGACACCGTCATAGTCATCCCGAACGACAAGCTCATGGAAGTTGCCCCGAACCTGCCGATCCACATGGCCTTCAAGGTCGCCGACGAGATACTCGTCCAGGCCGTCAAGGGCATCACTGAGCTCATCACCAAGCCCGGTCTTGTCAACCTCGACTTCAACGACGTCCGTGCCGTCATGAAGGATGGCGGCGTTGCGATGATAGGCATCGGTGAGAGTGACAGCGAGAAGCGCGCTCTGGAGGCAGCCCAGCAAGCTTTGAACAGCCCGCTCCTCGACGTCGACATAAGCGGCGCCAAGGGCGCCCTGATAAGCATCAGCGGAAGCGACGTCAAGCTTGAAGAGGCCCAGCAGATAATCGAGCTCGTTACGAGCAAGCTCGACCCCGAGGCACAGGTCATCTGGGGTATCCAGCTCGACGAGGAGCTCGGCAAGATGATCAGAATACTCATCGTGGTCACCGGCGTCAGCTCACCCTACGCCGTCGCCGAGGAGGAGACCCTCTACTATCCAGAGGAGTCGGAGAGAAAAGTTATTAAGCTCGACCTTGAGGAGCTTTGACGACCCTTTCGTTTTCAAAATTTAGTGAGGTGACGAGGGTGGCAACAACCACGGAAAAGCTTAAAAGCTTCTTCGCGGAGTCGCGGAGGGTTTTGATGGTTACTAGAAAGCCGGGTATGAAGGAGTTTAAGATGGCAGCAAAGATTACCGGCATCGGAATGATACTAATCGGCCTTATTGGCCTTGTGATTCGCCTGTTCGGCTACCTCATTACTGGCTCTTGAGCCAGCAACGGGTGATAGAGATGAGCGACAGCAGGATATTTACAGTACGTGTCACCGTCGGCCAGGAAGAGACCACGGCCAAACTGATATACAGCAAGATTAAAACGTACAACCTGCCCGTGTATGCGATACTCGCCCCCTCAAAGGTGAAGGGTTACATTTTCGTCGAAGCGCCCAGTAAGAGCGCCGTTGATGAGGCCATTAAGGGCATAAGGCACGCGAAGGGCACCCTTCCGGGCGAGGTTAAGTTCGAGGAGATAGAGCACTTCCTTGAGGAGAAACCGGCCGTCAGCGGCTTCGAACCCGGAGACATAGTCGAACTCATTGCCGGACCGTTCAAGGGCGAGAAGGCAAAGGTTGTAAGGGTTGACGAAGCCAAGGACGAGATAGTCGTTGAACTCATCGGTTCAATCGTCCCGATTCCGGTCACGGTAAGGGGCGAATACGTTAGACTTATAAGCAAACGCCAGAAGGAGTGAACGGTCAAAGGACAGAGGTGAGAAAGATGCCGCAGATTGTTGAGGTGCTCGTTGAGGGAGGGAAGGCTTCACCTGGGCCCCCACTCGGTCCCGCTATCGGTCCGCTTGGACTCAACGTCAAGCAGGTCGTTGACGAGATAAACAAGGCCACCAAGGACTTCGAGGGGATGCAGGTTCCCGTCAAGATCATCGTCACCGACCCCAAGAAGAAGACCTTTGAGATAGAGGTCGGTGTTCCCCCGGTCAGCCAGCTCATCAAGAAGGAAATAGGCGCTCCCAAGGGCTCAAGTGAGCCCGGCCACAGCCCGGTCGGGAACCTGACCATGGAGCAGGTCATCAGGATAGCGAAGGCCAAGCAGGAGCAGATGCTTGCAGCCGACCTCAAGGCCGCAGCGAAGGAGGTCATCGGTACCGCGCTCAGCATGGGCGTAACCGTTGAGGGCAAGGACCCCAGGGAAGTCCAGAAGGAGATTGACGAAGGCGTTTACGACGAGATTTTCGCCAACGCCGAGGAGTGAGGGAAAAGTTTAAAAATCCCTCTTTTTACGCATTTTTGACTTTTCGCTGCTTAAATCAAAAACGAAAGGAGGGCTGTAAATGGCCTTTGACAGGCAGAAATTCGTGGAAGCGGTGAAGGAGGCGAAGGCCCGGGCTAAGCCGCGCAACTTCACACAGACCGTCGAAATGGCAGTCAACCTCAAGGATATAGACCTCCGCAAGCCGGAGAACAGGTTTAAGCTTGAGGTTGTGCTGCCCCACGGTCGTGGGAAGGAGCCCAAGATCGCGGTCATCGCTGATGGTGCCGTTGCCGAGGCGGCTAAAAAGCTCGGGCTTGATGTGATTAGTGGAGAGCAGCTTGAGGAACTTGCCAAGAGCCCAAGGCAGGCAAGGAAGCTGGCCAAGAACTACGACTTCTTCATAGCGGCCGCACCGCTGATGCCTAAGATCGGTAGGTACCTCGGTAGGTACCTCGGTCCGAGGAACAAGATGCCGCAGGTAGTTCCGCCGACCATGACCAACCTGGAGCCGATCGTCGCCAGGCTCAAGAGAACCGTCAGGATACAGCTCAAGAACAACCCGGTCGTTCACGCCAGGATAGGAACCGAGGACATGGACGACGAGAAGCTGGCTGAAAACGCCGAGGCGGTTCTCAACGCCATCATTAACAAGCTGGAGCGCGGCGAGAACCAAGTGAAGTCAGTGTACGTCAAGACCACCATGGGACCGGCAGTTAAGGTGGAGAGGTGAGGGAGATGGCCCACGTAGCCGAGTGGAAGAAGAAGGAAGTTGAAGAGCTCGCCAACATCATCAAGAGCTACCCAGTGATAGCACTCGTTGACGTCGCCAACGTCCCTGCCTACCCGCTCAGCAAGATGCGTGAGAAGCTCAGGGGCAAGGCGCTCCTCAGGGTCAGCAGAAACACCCTCATAGAACTCGCCATAAAGAAGGCTGCCCAGGAGCTCAACAACCCGGACCTCGAAAAACTCATTGACTACATCCAGGGTGGAGCAGGAATCCTCGCCACCGAGATGAACCCGTTCAAGCTCTACAAGCTCCTTGAGGAAAGCAAGACTCCGGCCCCGGCGAAGCCAGGCGTTGCGGTTCCCAAGGACGTCGTGATTCCAGCAGGTCCGACTTCAATCTCACCGGGTCCGCTCGTCGGTGAGATGCAGGCTCTTGGCATACCCGCGAGAATCGAGAAGGGTAAGGTCAGCATTCAGAAAGACTACACCGTCCTTAAGGCTGGGGAGGTCATAACCGACCAGCTCGCGAGGATCCTCAACGCGCTCGGAATCGAGCCGCTTGAGGTCGGTCTCAACCTGCTCGCGGCCTACGAGGACGGGATTGTTTACACCCCAGAGGTCCTGGCGATCGACGAGAGCGAGTACATCAACCTGCTCCAGCAGGCCTACATGCACGCGTTCAACCTGTCGGTCAACACCGCCTACCCGACCAGCCAGACCATCGAGGCGATCATCCAGAAGGCCTTCCTCGGTGCGAAGAACGTTGCAGTCGAGGCTGGCTACATCACCCCAGAGACAGTTGAGGACATCTTTGGCAGGGCCCTGCGTGCAGTCCTGCTCATAGCCCAGGAGCTGCCTGAGGACCTGCTCGACGAGAAGACCAAAGAGCTTTTAAACCAACAGGCACAAATAGCCGTTGCCGCTCAGCCTCAGGAGGAGAAGGTCGAGGAGGCTGAGGAAGAAGAGGAGGAAGAAGAGGAAGCTTCCGAGGAGGACGCGCTCGCTGGACTGGGCGCGCTCTTCGGCTGAACTTTCCATTTCCCTCGTATCCCTGAACGAGTCCGTGTGAAATGAATGAAAAAATGAAGATGATTGGAGGTGCGAAAAATGGAGTACGTGTATGCCGCTCTGCTGCTCCACGCCGCTGGTAAGGAGATAACCGAGGAGAACCTCAAGGCAGTCCTTGAGGCTGCTGGAGTTAGCCCGGACGAGGCTAGGATAAAGGCTCTCGTTGCCGCCCTTGAGGGCGTCAACATCGACGAGGTCATCGAGAAGGCCGCCATGCCGGTTGCCGCTCCGGTGGCAGTTGCCGCTGCCCCGGCTGCCGAGGCCCCGGCCGAGGCGGCTCAGGAAGAAGAGGAGGAAGAGGAAGAGGAGGCCAGCGAGGAGGAGGCCCTCGCCGGTCTCGGCGCCCTCTTCGGATGAAATCCTTTTTCCTTTTGTCCGCCCTTGGGCGGACACCCAACAACTTTTCTTTGCAGTCATTCGCCACCATTAAATAGCATGAGCCCCATAATTCTACGGTGGTCTCCATGCCCATAGCCCTTGAAAAGATTGGGGATAAACCCCTGGATGAAGCCCTTAAAGAAATGGGAATGGCATCGAAGATCATGGTTTTGGAAGAGCTTATGGCGATTTACACCGAGTGGGTAAGCATGGTGGGCGAGGTTCTCGTGGGACCGTACGGAGTCAGAAAGAACGTCAGCACGTACCGCGTTGATGCCCATTACAAGATCATGAAAACTATGGAAAAGGTATACTCAACCGGCGAAGCCTACAAAGCCCTCGATGAGCTGATAAGGAGCTTGACACAGGAGTGAATCCTTTTCTTTTATCCCCTGAATGAGAACCTCAACGAAAGCAGCTTTAGAGTTCCCAGTAAAGCAATTCAGAAGGCTCTCACTTCAAAACGGCTGTTCACGAGGAAAACCACTTGGGATTTGACTTTTTAGAAGGGTCTACGAGCTTTGATGAAACTTCGCGCAGGCAAAGTTACTGGGGGGTGGGGGCGTTAGCCCCCCAGTAGTTTAGAGAAAAAGCGGGGTTGTGGGGTGGAACCCCACTTCGGGGGTTTGAGAGTACAGAGAGATAAGGGGGCGGAGCCCCCTTGTCTTTCGTTGTGGCGGGCCCGGCGGGATTCGAACCCGCGACTACCGGCTCCGAAGGCCGGCGCCATGTCCCCTAGGCCACGGGCCCTCGGAAGTGTTTTAAGGGGCGGCAAAATAAAGCTTGCGGTGGTTGGTAATGATGCTCCCGGACTGGAAAATCAGAAAGGAAATTCTAATCGAGCCCTTCAGCGAAAAGTCCCTCCAGCCGGCAGGCTACGACCTTCGCGTTGGAAGGGAGGCTTACATAAATGGAGAACTGATAGACGTTAAAGAGGCCGGAAGAGTTGCAATCCCCCCCAAGACGTACGCGCTCATCCTGACCCTTGAGAGGGTCAAGCTTCCCGACGATGTTATGGGCGACATGAAGCTCAGGAGCAGCCTCGCCAGGGAGGGCCTCCTTGGGTCGTTCGCGTGGGTTGACCCGGGCTGGGACGGCAACCTGACCCTTGGAATCTACAACGCATCAAACGAACCGGTTGAGCTCGCCTACGGAGAGCGCTTCGTGCAGATAGCCTTCATAAGGCTGGAAGGTCCGGCCAGAAACCCCTACCGCGGGAACTACCAGGGGAGCCAACACCTGGCACTCTCAAAGAGGAGGAAAAGATAAACCGCTTTTCGTTAACCCATTCTATTTATTGAGCCATGCCGTGGCAAAGTGCGGTGAACCGGGATTTTTCAAAGATTGCCGGCTACGTTACCCCTGATATCACCGGGTTATAGTCGGCAGGAGGCACCATCTGGGTGTGGCCTTTCCTGGCACTGTGGACTCTTAATCGGTTGTCTATTTCTCCAAATGTCAATGAAAATATCCCTCTTGACAAGCCGATTGTATTCAACGGCGCACCGGCCGTCTAATCGACGTAGACGGCTCCGTTTACCGAAAGGTTTATATATCTCCAATTCCTTAAAAAATACCGAAAAACCCTTCCTGGAGGTGTTGTGAATGGCTGAGTTGCCGATTGCCCCGATTGACAGGCTTATAAGGAAGGCCGGTGCTGAGAGGGTCAGCGAGGAGGCCGCCAAGGTCCTCGCCGAGTACCTTGAGGAGTACGCCATCGAGCTCGCCAAGAAGTCCGCCGAGTACGCCAGGCACGCTGGCAGGAAGACCGTCAAGGCCGAGGACATCAAGCTCGCCATCAAGGCCTGAAGGCCCTTTCCTTCTTGATTTTTGCACGTCATCAGATTTTTAAGAGGCTCTTCTCAGGGTTTAAACATGCCCGAGATAGCCGTCCGGATGACCAAGCGCAATCACAACGCGTTCGTCCACCTCCTCGGCGCCTTAGAGAGCCAGGGCTTTGACCTGGACGAGCTCCTGATAACCAAGGACTTCACGGAGATACTCCGGGCAAAGCCAAAGGTGGTTCTGTACTCCTTCTTCACCGAGGAGATATGGGGCCCCCTGCCCGAGGAAGTTAGCCTCTTGAAAAAAAGCGGGGCACTTCTTGTAGCGGGAGGATATCACGCCATAGCGATGCCCAAACATACGCTCAATCAGCTCGGCTTCGATATAGCGGCTATAGGGGAGGGGGAGGAGGTTCTCTACCGGTTGCTCACAGTGCTGAAAAGGACGGGATATAGAATTACAAAGGAGCTCCTTGATATCAGGGGACTGGCCTTCTACCTCAACGGTGAGTTCGTCTTTACCGGCTTCGCCAAGGTTGAGGACTTCTGGCGCTTTCCCCCCTACCCTGAGAGCGTTCGCCTGATCTCCCCCATAGAGATAACCCGCGGCTGTCCCTTCGGTTGCTACTACTGCCAGACGCCCTACATCAAGGGGCTGAGAATGAGGCACAGACCGATAGACCAGATCGTAAAGTACTCCCGGAGAATGAGGGACATGCGCTACATAACACCCAACGCCTTTGCCTACGGCTCTCCGGGGGCTATCCTAAAGCTCAACAAGCTCGAAGCCCTTCTCAAGGCGCTTCAACCGCTAAGAAAAGAGGGCAGGAGGCTGTTCTACGGTACGTTTCCAAGCGAGGTAAGGCCCGAGTTCGTCCTTCCGGAGACGCTTGAACTCCTCATCGACTACGCGGACAACAGGCGCTTAGCGATAGGAGCACAGAGCGGAGACGATGCCATGCTGAAGGCCATGCACAGGATTCACCGGGTCGAGCACGTCCAGCGGGCGGTGGAATACATGCTTGAGTACGGCTTTGAACCGATCGTTGACTTCATCGTAGGTCTCCCGAACGAAAGCGAGGAGAGCCAGCGCAAAAGCATCGAGCTGATGAAGTGGATTATGAGGAAAGGAGGAAAGGTGAGGGCGCACTACTTCATGCCGCTCCCTGGGACGCCCTGGGCACGCTGCAGGCCTTCCCCATTGAGAGAGGAGATGAAGCGCTTTTTGGGGAGGATGGCCGCGAAGGGCAAGATAGAGGGGTCATGGGGCAAGCAGATTGAACTCTCCAGAAAGCTCCAGAAACTCATGGAAGAGTTCTACGAGGAGCCCATGAGCCACACGGTGCCCGTACGCAACGTGTGCTGATGTAGACAAGGAGGCGTCAAAAATCATCCAATAAGCTTATAACCCCATTCTTTCGTTACCTAACCGACGGCAATATGTACGCCGAAAACTATAAAAGATTCCTAGAGCTTATAGATAAACTGCGAGAGTTTGAGGGAGCCCTCATCGTGGAGGGCCCGCGAGACGAGGTGGCTCTGAGGAATCTGGGGGTCAGGGCGGAGATAATAAGGCTCTCACGCCTCCCGTTAACGGAAGTTGCGCTCATCGCGTCATCCTATAAAGAGGTCATGATACTTACCGACTTCGACAGAAAGGGCGAAGAGCTCGCAAGGAAGCTCCTCCGGTACCTGGAGGGGTATCCCTGCAGGGTCGATTCAGAAACGCGCAGAGAGCTCAGGAGGATAGCAAAGAAGGACATTAAAGGGATTGAGGACCTCTACGGCTTGTACCTTAAGGTCGTCTCCGTTTCTGACCCCCTGACGGAGGGGATTCGATGAAGAGGAAGAAGACAGTGCTTCACCACATTTTGGCTGAAAAACAGAAGTTTGAAAAACGGAAAGAGGGTGGTGGTATGTCAGCCAAAGACGAATTTGGAACCACGAAGTACGTAATTTATGCCGAGTTTGAAGCGAACGGAATTGTTGAAAGGCCCGACGTTGTTGGTGCTATTTTTGGTCAAACTGAGGGCCTCCTGGGTGACGATCTCGACTTGAGGGAACTCCAGAAAACCGGAAGGATTGGAAGGATAAGGGTTGAAGTTCACACGAAGGCCGGAAAGACCTACGGAACGATAACCGTCCCATCGAGCCTCGACAGGGTTGAAACGGCCATTTTGGCGGCGGCCCTTGAGACCATTGACCGCGTTGGCCCCGCCGAGGCCAAGATAAAGGTTCTCCGCATCGAGGACGTCCGCGCGACCAAAAGGAAGTACATAATAGAGAGGGCCAAGGAGATACTCGAAAGCCTCATGGAGCAGGAGATACCCGAAACCCAGGAGCTGACGGAGGAAGTTAAGAAGGCCGTTCGTGCCAAGGAGCTCATTGAGTATGGTCCAGAGAAGCTCCCGGCAGGCCCGCACGTGCCGTTCTCAGACTCAATAATCGTCGTTGAGGGCAGGGCAGACGTTCTTAACCTGCTCAAGCACGGCATAAAGAACGCCATCGCCGTAGAGGGCACATCCGTTCCCGAGACCATCATAAAGCTCAGCAAGGAGAGAATAGTTACCGCCTTCACGGACGGCGACCGCGGCGGTGAGCTCATCCTCAAGGAGCTGCTGCAGGTGGCAGATGTTGACTACGTGGCTCGCGCGCCGGAGGGCAAGGAAGTCGAGGAGCTGACCAAGAAGGAGATAGTTAAGTCCCTCAGAAGCAAGGTTCCGGCCGAGCAGGTCATAACGGAGATATTCTACAAGGGAAGGAACTTCTACGACGTCATAAAGGAAAAGGAGAAGGCCAAGTCCAAGGAGGAGAAGAGGGAAACCAAGCCTCCAGCCCCCGCCCCGGCCCCACCGGTCGTGAAGGCCGAGGAGAGGAAGCCACAACCGGAGCCCAGAAGGGAGGAGCGCATAATAAAGCCCATCCAGCAGCCAAAGCCGAGCGAGCTCGATGAGTTCGGCGAGTTCATAGAGAAGGTCAAGGCGTCCAAGGAGTCCATGGCACTTCTCCTCGACAAAGACAAGAACACCGTTGCGGAGATACCCGTCAGGGAGCTCACCAACCAGCTTAAGGAACGCAAGGATGTCTATGCCGTGGTCTTCAACGGCGTCATAACCCAGCGCCTCATCGACACGGTGAGCGAGAGCGGCGTCAAGTACCTCGTTGGTGCGAGGAAGTACAACGTCGTCAGAAGGCCGATAAACCTCAAGATAGTTACCTTCGCGGAGTGAGCTCCGCCATCTTTTCTCCCTTCTTAAGGACTAACTTTATAACCACTCCCGCCTTTCTCCCCCCGGTGAGGAGAATGAACGTGGAGGAGCTTATACTGAAGTACGCGCTCATAAACGCTTACACCCACAAGGGAAAGGCAAACGCCAAGGCAGTCATTGGAAAGGTTCTGGGTGAGAACCCCGAGCTGAGACCCAAAGCGAGGGAGATAATCCCCCTCGTGAACGAAATCGTTGAGAGAGTCAACGGTATGAGCCCCGAAGAGCAGGAGGTCAAGCTGAGGGAGATTTATCCGGAGTTCTTTGAGGCAAAGAAGGCCAAGAAGGAGGAAAAGAAAGGTCTCCCACCCCTTCCCAGGGCCGAGAAGGGTAAGGTGGTTACCCGCTTTGCCCCCAACCCGGACGGGGCCTTCCACCTGGGCAACGCGAGGGCCGCCATTCTCAGCCACGAGTACGCGAGGATCTACGGCGGCAAGTTCATCCTCCGCTTCGACGACACCGACCCGAAGGTCAAGAGGCCAGAACCGAAATTCTACGAGTGGATCAAGGAGGATCTGGAGTGGCTCGGATTCAAGATAGACGAGATACACATTGCCAGCGATAGGCTGGAAATCTACTACGACTATGCCGAGAGGCTCATAAAGGGCGGAAAAGCCTACGTCTGCACCTGCCCGCCGGAGAAGTTCCGCGAGCTCAGGGATAAGGGAATCGCCTGCCCGCACAGGGATGAGCCTGTGGAGGTCCAGCTCGAACGCTGGAGGAAGATGCTGAACGGCGAATACAGGGAAGGGGAAGCCGTTGTCAGGATAAAGACTGACCTGAGCCATCCGAATCCGGCAGTTAGGGACTGGCCCGCTTTGAGGATAATCGACAACCCCGACCACCCGCGCGTTGGCGACAAATACCGCGTCTGGCCCCTCTACAACTTCGCCTCGGCCATAGATGACTACGAGCTTGGTGTCACCCACATCTTCCGCGGTCAGGAGCACGCGGAGAACGAGACCAGACAGCGCTACATCTACGACTACTTCGGCTGGGAGTACCCGGTCACCGTCCACCACGGGAGGCTGAGCATCGAGGGAGTGATCCTCAGCAAGTCCAAGACCCGGAAGGGAATCCAGGAGGGCAAGTACCTCGGCTGGGACGACCCGAGGCTCGGAACAATCCGTGCCCTTAGAAGGCGCGGAATAAGGCCGGAAGCTATAAGGCAGCTCATCATCGAGGTCGGCCTGAAGAGGAGCGACACGACCATAAGCTGGGACAATCTGGCGGCAATAAACAGACACATCATCGAGCCGATAGCCAACAGGTACTTCTTCGTGGCAGACCCGATTCCGATGTACGTGGAGGGGGCCAGAGAGTTCACAGCCGAGATACCGCTCCACCCCGACTACCCGGAGAGGGGAACGAGAAAGCTCAGGTTCGAGCCGGGTAAGCCGGTCTACGTCTCAAGGGACGATATGGACCTCTTCAAGCCGGGCAGTTTTGTCCGCCTGAAGGACCTATTCAACGTCGAGATAGTCGAGGTAAGCGAGGACGGGATTAGGGCGAAGTTCCACAGCGTCGAGTACGAGGTTGCCAGGGAGAACCGCTGGAGGATGGTTCACTGGGTCACTGAAGGAAAGGCCTGTGAGGTTCTCGTGCCAGAGGGAGACGAGCTGATTATCAGAAAGGGCCTCCTGGAGAGTGACGCGCAGCTCAGGGTGGACGATATAGTCCAGTTCGAGCGCTTCGGCTTCGTCAGGATTGACGAGGTTACCCCAGAAAAGACCGTCGCGATATTCGCCCACAAATGATGCCCCTTCTGTTCCCTTTTTGCAATAATAAAAATGCAATAATAAAAATGGAGGCTCAGATGGCCTCCTCCTGGAGGGGAACTATTCTGTCGCCGAGGACACCAAAGACGACAAGTGCCACCGCCAGCAGTCCCGAAGCGATGTAGAGCCCTCCCGCCCTGAAGTCGGTGACCACGGCATAGACGCCGCCGATAAGGAACATCACGATGGCGATGCCCCCCAGTATGGCCCGGAGGGATTGCTTTTCTCTGGATGTCATCACCGGGTACAGCTCATACACTGCGGTGAAGAACGTTGTGGCCGTGACGGTCTTCAGGGCCATGTCCGCAACAGCGGGTACTGAGTCGAGGACACCTATGATGGCGGCGGCACCTATGATGTAGGCAGCGGCTCTGTTCCTGCCGATCTTAAGCAGGGATTCCGTGATCTGAAGGCCAACCTCCGCCGTTGGAAGGAGGCTGGTCACGCCGGCGAAGAACAGAGATATCGCTATCAGTCCCAGAAGGATGGGATAGCCCGAGAGTATGTTGGGGAGATCCGCCATGAGTGCTATGGCGCCTTCGTCGCCCCCGTAGACGTAGCTCAGCAGCCTTTCAGGGGTTGTCGGGGCTATGGCATAGACCACTATCACGGTTGACAGCAGGCTGACGAGGAGCTGGATGAGGATGCCCGTCCCTATGATGATCCTCGGGTTGAAGCGCTCGTTGAGGAAGCTGCCAAGCATGAGGTAGAACGCGAACCCCAGCCCCACACCGTAGATGGCCCTCATTGCAGCGTCCCTGATGAGATCAAGCGTGATGGGGGTCGTGGTTATGAGCATGTGCTTTGCCAGCCCCAGAAACGTTGCGTTCTCGGGTATCTGCGTCTTGAAGGCTATCGCGGTTATGACAACCGAAACGACAAAGACCAGCGAACCAACGGCCATTATGGCAAACGTCTTTTCCTTGGCACGGGTGAGTATCAGGAACACTATCGCGAGCATCAGGAGCTTTGCAATGAGCCTGCCCACAGTCCCGGTTCCGACCACCGGTGAGAGGATACTGAGCATGACGTTGGCGGCGTAGTACGATATAAAGAGCACCACCGCTGCAAGGATTGTGACTATCATTGCGGGCCTCCTGGCCACTTTCCTGTAAAGTTCAACGAAGTAGTAGCCCGAGTTCATGACGACCTCTGCCTCGAGTATTGCCACGTACGTGAACAGTGCCAGAAAGGCCACGTGGACTGCCATTCCGGTTATTCCGTACTGGAGCCAGAACTGCGGGAAGAGTCCCAGCGTCCCTATCCCCGTCGCAAAGCCCGCCACCAGGAACATCAGATAGAGGGTCCACTTCTTGACTTGGTCCATGGTTCCACCCCCCAATGATTTCATTCGTTTCACTAGAATTGTTTAGGGTTAAAAGAGTAACTTTTCGGAATCTCACGAAAATTTACATCCTCTGCTCTTTTGGGAATGTCCTTCTGCCCTAGAGTAACATGAGGTCAAAAATTCGGAAAATTGAAGAAAGTGGGGTCATTCTAAACCATGCCACTTGACAAGACCGAGTAGGAACCTGTGGGGCAACTTCTCGTGGTGGGGATAGACGCGGAGCGCGTAGTGCCAGCAGGGGTTATCGAGGTATCTCAGTGCCGTCCCCTCGTAAGTGTAGAGCCACCTGTCTCCGCCGAGCTTCTTGGGGTGCCTCAGCTCGATGATGTAGGGCTTCTCCACGTGGTAGCCCTCGGCCTTGACACCGTAGTATAGTTCGACCCTAACGTCTTCCGGTGCCAGCCCGTCCAGATACAGTGTAGCCTCAAAGCCGCTCCGATCCTCCCTGACCTTGATGTGCTCAATGACCACCTTGTCCCAGGATGCCATAACGCGCTCCTTCCACGCGGCTATCTCCCTGGTCCCCCTGTAGTTCTCACGGGTCAGCCAGATGTGGTTGCTCATGGCCTTCGCGTAGAACCTTCCAACGTACTCCTTGACCATCCTGTGAGTGCTGAAGCGCGGCGCTATGCTCTTGATGCTCTCCTTCATCATGTATATCCACTTCTCGCGGTTGCCGTAGTATGTGGGGATTATCTCCCTCTCCAGGAGGTCGTAGAGGGCCTGCGCATCCTTCACATCGTCCGCCTCGGTTTCAGGCTCCGTTGTCTCCTCCCCAACAACCCAGCCGTTCTTGCCGTTGTATCCCTCGACCCACCAGCCGTCGTAGATGCTCGCGTTGAGGACGCCGTTTAGTCCCGCCTTCATGCCGCTCGTCCCGCTCGCCTCCATCGGCCTGCGCGGCGTGTTGAGCCAGACGTCAACGCCCGCCACCATGAGCCTGGCGCTGCCCATGTCGTAGTTCTCCATCACGAATATTTTGCCCCTGAACTCGGGCATCTGGCTGACCTCGTAAACGCGCTTAAGGAACTCCTTTCCGGCCTCGTCCATCGGGTGGGCCTTTCCGCCGAAGACCAGGTAAACCGGCCTTTCAGGGTCGTTGAGAATTCTCTTCAGCCTCTCAAGGTCTGTGAACAGAAGGGTGGCGCGCTTGTAGGTTGCGAAGCGCCTGGCAAAGCCGATTATGAGCGCGTTCTCATCCATGTCGGGTAGGGGGTCGTCCGTTCCAAGGCGTTCGTTCCGCCTCATGACCTTTCTCCTGAGGAACTCTATGAACTGCCTCTTGGCTTCGAGGTGCGCCTCCCAGAGTTCCTCATCCGGTATCATCTCAACGGCGTACCAGAGGCCTTCGAGGTTTGTGTGCTCGCGCCAGATTTTGCCCAGATAACGGTCAAAGAGCTTTCTCATCTCGTTGTGAACCCACGTCATTGTGTGGATTCCGTTCGTGATGCCCTCGATGGGTATCTCGTCTATGGGAACGTCAGGCCAGAGGTCTTTCCACATGCGCTTGCTGACCTCCGCGTGGAGCTGGCTTACGCCGTTGACGTAGCTCGACGTCCGGATAGCCAGGAGGGTCATGTTGAGCTGGTCGCCCTCCCTGCCGAGCTCCAGCAGTTCCTCCCTGCCCTCAAGGAACTTCGCCAGCCTTTTCCTGACCTCCCCTATCGGGAACCTGTCGTGGCCAGCCGGAACCGGGGTGTGGGTGGTGAAAACCGTCGTGCCCCTCACTATGCTGAGGGCCTCGGTGAAGGTAAGCCCGTCCTCCATGTACCAGGCCATCCTCTGGAGGTTCGCAAAGGCTGGATGTCCCTCGTTGAGGTGAACCACACCGGGCTCTATTCCGAGGGCCTTTAGAAGCCTCATGCCACCGATTCCGAGGAGTATCTCCTGCTTTATCCTCTTGTCTATTTCCGCGTTGTAGAGGTAGTCGCATATCGTCCTGTCGTCGGCACTGTTCTCGGGCACGTCTGTGTCGAGGAGGTATATCTTCACCCTCCCGACCGTGACCTCAAAGGCCCTCGCGTAAACGATCCTGTCCTCTATGGGAACCTCCACCAACAGGGGCTTCCCGTCCTTGCCAAGAACCGGCTTGATGGGCATCTCAGCGGGCTTGTATTCCGGGAAGACCTCCCTCTGCCTCCCGTCCTTTCCTATCTCCTGCCTGAAATAGCCGTGTTTGTACAGAAGCCCTATGGCTATGAAGGGAAGCCCGAGGTCGCTCGCGGTCTTCACGTGGTCGCCGGCAAGGATACCCAGACCGCCGGAATAGATGGGCAGGCTTCTGCTGATGCCGTACTCCATGCACAGGTACACTATAGGTTTGTCCCACTTGGGATAGTTGGTGGAGAACCAGGTGGACGAGGGGTTCATGTAGTCCTCGAACTGCTCGGTGACGAGGTCGTAGAGGTTCATAAAATCGTCATCTTTGAGAAGCTCGCGGAGACGGCTCTGGGGAACGTCGAGAAGGAGTTTGACCGGGTTCTTGTGCTCCTGCCACAGCTCCGGGTCGATATACTCCCAGAGCTTTGTGGCACGTCTGTTCCAGCTCCACCAGTAGTTGTACGCCAGCTCCGCCAGGTCCTTCAGTGGATGGGGAAGCTTCTCCCTGATTACATCCTGGGTACAGGTGTCAAGTTCTACCATGGCAACCACCCGTGTATCATCATGGGTGATAAATATTTGGGGTCAACCTTAAAAAGTCTTGCCGCTCGGCGTTTGACGAAAAGAGAAAAAGAGAGGTTCATTCCCCATCAAGAACAAAGGGGCTAATGTATTCGCCGTACTTCTTTCTGGCCTCAAGGAGGCGCTTCCTCTCTTCCTCCAGAACCTTAAAGAGCTCCTCCGGGACTTCCTTCACCTGCTCGCGGTAGATCTTCTCTATGCGCTCAATCTTCGCGAGCAGTTCGGGGACCCTTATGGTGAACTGCCTCTCGTAGTCCTCCCTGCTGTAGTCCTTGTTGAGAACCCCCCTGAACAGCCTGGCCAGGTCTTCGTACTTCGGAATGTAGCCTATCGGCGTCTCTATAGCATCGACGTCGCCGTGGACGCGGAGTTCCATCCACTTGAGCCAGACCGCCTTGTCAAGCTTGTGGTTGAGCCAGTTGCCCTTCTCGTCGCGGAGGAAGTAGTTCACCGCAAATATCTTCGGGGCCTTCCTCAGCCCCTCCCCGAACTTCAGGTAGTTCTCTATGTACTCCCCGAGAGGAACGCTCATGAAGTCGAGTATGGCCATTGGGTTGAAGGCACGAACGCCCTCCTTTCCGAGGGTTGCGGCCGTCGTCTCACTCTCCAGTGATGCGCCCATGGTGATGACGCCGTGCTTCCAGTCGAATGCTTCCCTGACAGGGGGCCACGTGTCCTTGTCGCGGCCGCCGAATATCATTCCACCTATTTCGACGCCACAGGGGGCTTCCAGGGCTTCCATGTCAACGTTCGGGAAGTGCTCAAGGCTGACTGTGAAGCGGGCGTTCTTGTGACTGGGCGGTATCTCGTTTCCTTCCCTGTCCCTCTTCCCGCGCCACCACTTTCCGCTGTGGTTCTCGCCCTCCTCGGGGATAGGCACCCCCATCTCGTTCCAGTAGGGCTTACCGCCCTTGACGAGGACGTTGGAGAAGATTATCTCGACGGGTGAGTGGAGAACCTGCCAAATAATCGGGTCATCCTCGGGGTTGACGCCCTGAATTATACCGAAGACCCCCTTCTCGACGTTGGCTCCCCTTGCGACACCGTTGAAGGGCATTATGAAGGTCAGGTCGTCGCCGACTATGTTCTCCCAGCTTATCATGGCGGTGGAGGTCTTTCCGCACATGCTCGGATAGGCGCCGGTGAAGTAGGTCTTCCTCCCGTTGGGGCCGTTGACGCGCATCAGGAACATGTGCTCGCTGAGCCATCCCTCCCGGACGGCGCGCTGAATGGTGAGCCTGAAGGCGAGCTTCTTAAGGCCGATGGTGTTTCCGCCGTACTGCGTGTTGACGGAGTAGACGGTCTCGCCCACAAGGTCGATGTAAATCCTCCTCCTGTCGAGGTTCTTGCTGGTCTTTCTCTCATCAAGCTCACCTGCGGAATGAACGAAGCGGAAGAACCTGGCCTGCCTGCCAAGGCGTCTGAACTCTTCGTAGCCCTTCCGGTAGAGGATAAACTCGGAGTGAGCCACGTAGGCCGAATCGGTGAGCTGAACGGCCGGAATTGTAAATACCGAGTTCCTGGGTCCGAGGACAAAGAAGCACACGAAGAGCTCCTTACCCTTCATGATGCCCCTCATGAGTTCCCGTATCTCTTTCAGACCCTCGTCCCTGTCCTTCGTGTTCAGGAAGGGAATCTCCTTTCCGCCCGGAACGAGGAGCTTGGTGTTGGCCTTGTCCCTGGCCTGGTCGTAGTAGTTGTCGTAGTGGACGGTGTGGTTCGGCGTTTCGAGGAGCCTTTCCTCCCCGTAATAGAGGGCCTTCCAGCGGACGTAGCTCTCGTCCTCCTCGCTGTCGGTGCATACAAAAACCTTATCCGGTTCGAGCCATTCAATCCAGTCCGCCAGAAACTCGTGGAGTTCGGGATTGTCTATCGCCCTGATTTTTTCAAACTGTTCCTTATCAAGGAGCTTTTCAAGCCTTTCCAAGGCGTTCATAATATCGCCTCCGATGGGAGTTGGATTCATGCTTAAAAATTCTTCGTCGTTGTGACCAGCGTGAAATGGAATCCGGAGCTTCCGTTGCCGCAATCCTTTGGAAAAAGGCCGCTGGTCGTCACAACGACAGCATGTAATGCTCAGAGTTAGTGATTGATGTCCATATCCCTACGTCCGGCGCAAAGTATATTAACTAGCGGTGATATACTCCAGTGGTGCGCGTAATGAAGGCAGTGATTTTGGCCGGAGGCAAGGGCACAAGGCTGCTGCCACTGACCGTCTACAGGCCAAAGCCCATGATCCCCTTCTTCAACAGGCCGCTGATGGAATATGCCGTCCAAAGTCTTGTAAAAGCCGGCGTTGACGAGATATACGTCCTCGTCGGATACCTAAAGGAGCGCATAATGGACTACTTCGGAGACGGAAGCCGGTGGGGAGTCCGTATACACTACTCCAACAAGGACAACGTGAAGCTTGGAACCGCCGGCGCCACGAAAAAGGTCGTTAAGGAGCTCGACGAAACATTCTTCGTTGTCTCAAGTGATGTGCTCACCAACCTTGACCTTAGGGCCCTGTACGAGTACCACCGTAAAAAGAAGGCCCTCGCGACCATAGCACTCTCCAGGGTGGACGACCCCAGCCAGTACGGCATCGCGGTTATCAACGAAGACGGAAGGATACTACGCTTCAAAGAGAAGCCAAAGCCAGAAGAGGCCTTCAGCAACCTCGTTAACGCGGGAATCTACGTTTTTGAGCCGGAGGCGTTTGACCTGGTTCCCAAGGGAAAGAACTTCGACTTCTCCAAGGATCTCTTTCCAAGGATGCTTGAAAACGACCTGGCACTCTACGGGTTTCCGTTCAGCGAGTACTGGAACGACGTCGGCAGGCCGTCGAGCTATCTCCAGGCCACTGAGGACGTCTTTCTTGGCAGACTGCTCCTGCCCGGCCTCAGAACCGAGAGCCTCAAGGGCAACCTTGAGTACGGCGGCGCCCTCATAACCGGCAGGCGCTGCATACTGAGGAGACCAGAGGTCAGGGGATTCGCAGTGCTTGGAGACGACGTTGAAATCGGCAGAAACGTTAAAATAGAGCGTTCGGTGATATTTTCAGGGGCGGTCATAGAGGAGGGTGCCGAGATTAAGGAGGCCATAATAGGAGAGAACGTCCACGTGGGCAAGGGTGTTGTTATACAGCCCGGCAGCGTTATAGGCGACAACACGCTCATCGAGGACTTCAGCAAGATAGGCTCCAACGTCAAGATTTGGGTGGAGTCGAGGATTGGTAAGGAAAGTATAATACTCCCGGACTGAGGTGGTGGAAGTGGAAGTGTACTACTCCCAGAGGTTCAACCCTGAGGAGCTCGCCCTTCTCGGAAGGGCCATAGGAACGATATCCCACGGTACGATAATAGTTGGAAGGGACGGCAGGGCAATATCCAGGTACGGGAAGCGCGCGATGGTGGTTGGAATCGTCAGCACAGGCTCGACCATAATGGACGTCCGCCTTATTCCCCTGATAGCGCTGAAGGACTTTGCCCACAGGAAGGGTCTTCCCCTGGCGTACGTCTACTATTACGGCGGTGTCCGCGTCTATGTCAGCGGTATAGACAGCGACGAGATAGGGGCCATAATGGAAAGCAAGAGCTTCATCGAGGCCCAGCCGAACGACATCGGGGCGACCGTGTACTACCCAAACGCCCTGGACGACTTCCTCCACGAGGTCTTCAAGCACTACAACTTCAGGGTGGAGGGCAAAGCGCTGGTTGACGCCATGAACACTCCCGCCGTGCTGTTCTTCCCGCGCATGAGCGACCACTTCGGCTTTGAGGTCGAGCTGATAAACGACATGATGACGAGTTACCTCCCGCCAAAGCCCAAGGAGGTCTTCATTCACAAGCTCCAGAAGGGTGAATACGACTTCGGACTGCGCTTTAGACCCGAGGGCATCGTGGAGTTCTACAGAGATGGTGAGGAACTTGAATTCGGCAGCATGTGGAAGCTCCTCGACCACATGAAGAAGAACCTTTAAATTTTTGCCCTCCCTTTTAAATCTCCTAAAAATCTTTAAGAGAAAAGCGTTAAAAGGGAGGGGTTCATTATAATCTTCGCGTTCATTTTGGGGGTGACATCTGTGGGAGCATTTATAGTCATGGAGGGCATCGATGGCGCAGGTAAATCAACCCAGGCAAAACTTCTGGCAAAGTGGTTTGAGGAAAAAGGCTACGACGTTGTTCTGACAAAGGAACCAACGGATACCGCCTTTGGAAAACTTATAAGAAAGCTGGTTCTCACCGGGGGGAGAGAGGGTATAATCGATGGCGCCAGGATAAGCCACGAGGCCGAGGCGCTTCTCTTCGCCGCCGACAGGGCGGAGCACGTAAGCAAGCTGATAAAACCCGCCGTCGAGGCGGGAAAGGTGGTGATATCAGACCGCTACTTCTACTCATCTCTCGCCTACCAGTGGGCAAGGGGACTCGACCTTGAGTGGTTAATCGACCTGAACCGCTTCGCGATACGGCCAGACCTTGTGATTCTCCTAGATCTGCCCGTTAAGGAGAGCATGAAGCGCATCAACGGACGGAGCATAAAGACCGAGTTCGACAAGATAGCGGAGCTTCAGAAGAGGGTACGCGAGAACTACCTCAAGTTGGCCGAGCGCTTCCCTGAGATTAGGATAGTGAACGCCCTGGCCAGTGTGGAGGACATCCACAACGATATAGTAGCGCTGGTCGAGCACGAACTCTTCAAGAAGTGATGGGGTCGGCCAGTGCCAGTCTCTTCATCCGGTAGCGATCCGACCGGTAAACGCTCTTCATCCCCCATCCCTTCTTGACGGATTCTTTTTAAAACCTTGGCATCAACTCACTCAGGCCGATGACGAGCGTTAGCCACGCTGAGCGGTGAGGAGAAGAGGGTTAGCCGAGGCCGTTCTGAATCCCAGAGTTCCTTCAAGTTTTATATCCAATGACGTCCAAGTGGATAACAGGTGAGCCGATGAAAGCGCTTGTGATTAAGAAACTGAAAAAGAGCTACGGTGACTCTCTGGCGCTTAAGGGGATAGACCTTGAGGTTGAAGAGGGCGAGGTCTTCGCGCTCCTCGGGCCAAACGGGGCTGGAAAGACGACTCTCATAAGGATTCTGGCCGAGGGGCTGGGCTACGACTCCGGAGAGATACTGGTCTTCGGTGAGCCCCTCACAAAGGGAACCGCGAGACTGATCGGCTACGCGCCCCAGGAGAGCGTGGCCTACGACCTCCTGACTGTTGAGGAGAACCTGCACTTCTACGCCGACCTCTACGACGCACCGAGGGAGAGGGTGAGAAAGCTCATTTCGGAGTTCTCCCTACCCGCGAAGAAGAAAGCCAAGGAGCTGAGCGGTGGCTTTAAGAGGCGCCTCAATCTGGCGATAGCGCTACTCTACGAACCGAGACTCCTCATCCTCGACGAACCCTCCGCCGGCCTGGATGTGCCGTCGAGGAGGGAGCTCTGGAGCCTCATAAGAAGGCTCCGGGAGGAGGGGCGGACGATACTCCTCGCGACCCACTACATGGAGGAGGCCGAGGCACTGGCTGACAGGGTGGCGATAATAAACGAGGGGAGGATAATAGCGGTCGGAACTCCCGACGGGCTGAAGTCCCTTGCAGAGGAGGAGAGCGTGATACACGTCGAGGGCATCCTGAAGGGCACAGAGCTCGTCAGGGAGGAGTTTCCGAGAACGATAGAGCGCGAGGGGGTTCTCAGGATCGGGGTGGAGGAGGCAAAGACCGCCCTCCCCAGGGTCGTTGAACTGCTCGTTGAAGCGGGGAGCGAGATACGGACGATAAGGGTTGAAGAGCCGACCCTTGAGGACGTTTTCCTGAAGCTCACCGGGAGGGGACTGGAATGAAAGCCAGAGCCATCAGGGCCATAATCGGCAAGGATTTGAGGGAAACCAGAAGGGAGAAGATGGCCCTCTTCTGGATATTCGTATTCCCGCTCATGTGGATCACCCTGCTCGGAGGAATCTGGGGCGGCCACAGCCCGCCTATAACAGTTGACGTCGGCGTCGTATACTTCAACGAGAGCGCCGCTTTTACCGCGCGGGATATCGTTAACGTCATGGAAAACGTGACAATGGAGAACGCCCAAGTTTTTAACATCGAGAGATACCCCAACGAGAGCTCGGGTGTAGATGCCGTTAGAACAGGAAGGATAGATGCCCTTCTTGTGTTCCCGCGGGGCTTCGGGGAGAACGTTTCCAGCGGCCTTCAGGCGAGGGTCTACGTCTACTTTGACAGGAGCGACCCCCAGAACTACCAGATAGTGAGCGGCGTCATCAAGGGCTTCTTCTCAGAGTTCGAGAAGGAGATGAGCGAGAGGAAGCTCAACATCACCCTGAGCTACATGGAAAAGTACATCCCGGCAAACCTCACCATCGATGATTTCAGGAGGTACCTCATCGGTCTTGCGAACCCACTTGAGCTTGAAGAGAGGGAAGTCAGGGGAGAATCCCCCTCCGCCATTCAGTTCTACGTCACGAGTTTCATCGGGATTCAGTTCCTCTTCGCCACGATGCTCATGATAGGCTCCGGAACGCTTGAAGAGATAGAGCACGGGACTCTGAGGCGCATAGCGGCCTCGCCGGCAACTGCGTGGGACTTCCTGGCCGGAAAGATGCTCTCGACATTCATCGTCATAACCGTGAGCATACTCATCGGAATAGGTTACGCAAAGCTGGTCTTCGGGGAGACGGTCTTTCCGAGCGCTCTCGGCTGGCTCATAATATTCCTCGCGGCGGTCTTCTCAATGAGCCTCGGGCTGGCGATAGCCATGGGCACGAGGAGCATAAAGGCCACGAACGCGATAGTCAACCTCATATCGATGCCCCTGCTTTTCCTGGCCGGCATCGTCATCCCTGCGAGCATACTGCCCGAGTGGGCGAAGCCCATAGCGAACTACTTCCCGCTCGGAACCGCGCTGAAGAGCCTCCGCCTGCTGGAGCTCTACCACAGACCGGCAAGCGAAATCCTGCCCAGCATTGTGTGGGTGGCTGGGAGCGCCTTTGGGATGCTCCTGATAGCGGTGGTTCTCTACAACTGGGCGATAAAGAGACTGGGATAAAAACAGGGAAAGAGACTACGCCAGAAACTTCCTGAGAAACTCCCCAACTTTCTTTTTCCACTCCTCCGGGTGGAGTTTGAGCGTTCTGACATGGGGGGCATCGGTCACCCACAGCTCAACGTGGGGGTTCAGCCTCCTGTTTCTCTCGTGGAACTCCCTTACCTCCTCGACCTTCACCAGGGGATCGCTTTCACCGGCTATGAGGAGGAGGGGCTTTCTGACTCTGTCAGCGTATTCTATGGGGTGTACCTCCTCGCCACCGCTGAAGAGCTTTGTGAACGGACGGACAAAGATGTGGAGCCATTCGGGAAGCTTTGCAAAGTATTTGAGTCCCCTGGCGCCGGTCCTGTCAAGGTACATGGGCGGACTGTCAGCCACCCCACAGCAGACCTCTTCAATCTCAGAGAGGGCGCGTATCGTAACGATTCCACCCATCGAGAACCCTACCAGTGCAATCCTCCGAGCCCGCTCGGGGTGGTTATCCTTCAACCACTTAACGGCCGCCTTAACATCGAGCAGTTCCTTGTCTCCCACCGTCGTGTACTTCCCCCCACTCTTCCCGTGGGCCCTGAAGTCAAAGGCCAGAACGTTGTAGCCCTCCCCGAGCAGGAACTCAACGGTATCCCTCATGTAAACCTCGTCCCACCTGCTCCTGGTGTATCCATGGAGCGGGAGAACGGTCTTATCGCTCCCGTTGTCTATCCACCAGCCGCTGAGCCTCAAGCCATCTTCGGTCGTGAACTCAACGTCCTCGTAGCCAAAGCCAAAGTCTCTGGGCGTCCAGTTCCCCACAAAGCGTGGCGGTTTGGCCATCTTGTATGCAACAAAAGCCGAAAATGCGATGAAAGCCAGAAGGATAAAAATTAAAACACCAAGCCAGACCATGTTCAACCCTCCTTTACCACATCGAGGTTTCTCATGTACCATATCATCGGCATCGCCAGGAGGACTAGCAGGGCCCCGATCGGGAAGAGCACCCTGTAGTTCTCACCGGCGAGGTCAACTATTGCACCGCCGATGACCCCCGCGAGCAGAACCGGGAGGGAGCGCGTGGCCTCAAAAAAGCCGTAATACCTCCCGGTAAATGCTTCCCTCTCGAATTTCGTGAGCAGGTCGCCGATTACAGGGTACGAAGCCGCCATGAGCACTCCCCAGCCCAATCCTGCGACTCCAAGGGCAATCACTATCTCCGTCTGGCTCTTTATGAACCATCCCCAGAGCTGGGGGAGGGCAAATATAATTCCCCCGAGGATTATGCTCAGGCGCCTTCCGAGTTTGTCGTAGATTATACCCCCCGGGAGGGCCCCGAGGAGAACCGTTATGTTGAAGAGCGCCATGAGGTAGAGGCCGAGGGAGGTAACGGCTTTGATGTTTTCCTCGGTCGCCGAGCCGTAGAGGATATAGGCGAGGATTCCATAGAGGAATATGGCTATGAACTCGAAGCTCATCCACCAGAGCGTCTGTGCCGCGTAGAACTTGAGGAAATCGCGGTTCTCAACGATGCTCTTGAGGTACTTCCAGAGGCTCTCATCCTCCTCGATTTCGGGAGCTTCGGGCTCCCTGACGATAAAGTACACGAAGAGGGCCGCACCTATGAGGAAGACCGCGGTTACAAGGAAGGGAATCTTTAGATAGGGTGTCTGGGCCAGTGCCTTTATTCCCTCGTTTTCTCCGGTTTCTGCGACCGCCTTCGCTATCAGGAATCCCGCCAGACCGAACAGGAAGAGATTGCCGGCCCATTCAAGGAGTGTGATAACGCCGCTTGCCTTCCCCCTCTGACCGCTTTCGATTGTATCCGGCATCAGGGCGCGGTACTGGGCGGTGTAGAGGTGCATCGAGAGATAGAAGAAACCCAACGTCAGGGCGAAGCCCCAGAGGGGCACCCCCATGGCGTAGCCCGTGTATATCATCAGCGCCGCGATTCCGGCCAGAAGGCCTCCCGCCATTATAAAGGGTCTCCTCCTGCCGTGCTTTGATTTGAGTGTATCGCTGTAGTAACCGAGGAGGACAGGTATGAAGAGGCCGATAAAGCCCTCAACGGCCAGGATGGTCCCCTTAACAAAGGCCGAACCGGTGTAACTGGAGAGCAGTGGGAACGATAGTCCCTTGTTGAGTGCCCACCCCGTGCTCCTGCTGAAGCCCAACAGGGCAAGACCGAGAACAACGCCCCAGCTGAAGCCCTTTCTCTTCACGGTTTCACCCCCTTATTTTGACAGGTTTATGTCAAAAGGAAGTTTTTACTTTTTCGGTTCAACGGGCTAAAAAGGACAAAAAATGAAAGAATTTTAGTCCATATCCGGAACGTAGTCCAGTATGTCACCCTTACGCCGGACGATGTCTCCACGCCTGACGAACTGCATCGCTACTGCCGACAGGATGAAGAAGGCTATCGAGAACGGTATCAGCGTCCTGTATCCGATGAGGTCAAGGAAGGCCCCTGCCAGCGGGGGTGCAACCAAGTTCGCCGCCTGGCTGAAGAAGTAGTAGAGTCCTGTGTAGCCGCCAAGCTTCTCCTCCGTGGTCATATCAACTACCATCGGCAGTGAGTTCACGTTGACCATGGCCCAACCCATGCCGCCCACGAAGAACAGTCCCATGAAGGTCATCACGACAGGATCCGTCAAGGCGCTGGATTCTGGCTTCTGGCCCTCACCAACAAGGTAGGCCGCTATGAGTATTGCGACTATCACTATCAATCCGAGCGTTATCGTCCGCCTCCTGCCCAGTCTGGCACCGATGAAACCGGCGGGAATTGCAAAGATCATGAAACTGAGGGAAAAGAGGCCGAGCATGAACGCGCCGGTGCTCTCCTCAATGCCGAGGTAGTACTTGGCATAGCTTGTGAAGAAGGTTTCCAGGGAGTTGAAGGCTATGAACCAGAGGAATATGGCCAAAAGTATCGCGAGTAGGCTCCTCTCGTGGCTGGCGAAGACGTCCTTAAGATTCTCCTTGAGCTCGCCGAAGCTCTTGTGGGATGTTTCCGCCAGGAGTTTTCGTATATTGAGCTTCTTTCCGGGAACGCGGTATTCCTCCGGCTCGGGGACGAAGAGAACAACGAGGAGGTTGGCGAGGAGCATTATCGCCGCACCGAAGTAGAACGGGTAGGCATAGTTCATATCATAGAGGATCTTTCCGCCGAAGTAGGCGAGCAAAGCTCCGAGGCCACCCATAAAGTTTATTATCCCGTTGGCCTGGCTTCTCTTTTCACTCGGGGTTATGTCAGGCATAAAGGCAACAACCGGAGAGCGGAACAGGGCCATGAAGAAGTTCATGAAGATTATCGTTCCCATGAAGAGGGCAAGGCTCTCATACATCCTTGAAACCGGTATGAGCGCAAACATTATCGCGGCAGAGGGCGCCCCAAGGAGTATGTAGGGCTTTCTACGCCCCAATCTTGTCCGCGTCATGTCGCTCAGCGCGCCCAGGAATGGAAGCAGGAGAACCGCGAACAGGTTGTCGATGGTCATTATGAAGCCGGTCACTGTTTTGCTGAGGTGGAAGGTGTCCTGCAGGAATATTGGCACGTAGGCGTTGTACAGTGCCCATATTATGCTTATCCCAAAGAAGCCAAAACCGAGGAGGAATATCCTGCTGTACTTGAACTCTACCATGTTCATCACCCTACTATTTTAGTCCCCAATGAACTAAACCGCTTAGCTTATAAGGATTTTCGGTCTTCAGGTGATTAGGGACCGGGGATGGGGCGACCAAGCATCTTAGGGCACAGAGGGTGCAGGGGAAGGCTCGAAAACACTCTCCCCGCATTCAGGAGGGCGCTCAAATACGCAGATGGGATAGAATTCGACGTCAGGATGACCGGAGATGGAAAGCTCGTGATCCACCACGGCTGTTCCTTTCAGGCAAACGGCTCGCGGTACAGGCTAAGGGCGCTGAGCTTGAGGGAGCTGAGGAGACTGCACCCACTGGGGAACCTGGTTCCAACAGTCAAGGAAGTTCTGCGCTCATTTCCCGGGGCTCTTCTTAACGCTGACATCAAGGAGATTGATGCCGTTGGGAGCACAATCAGACTCGTCGAAAGACATCGTGCCACTGAAAACACCGTGTTCTCTTCGGAGAGCCCGGAGATAGTTAGGGCCGTCCTCAGGGAGTGCCCGGGATGCAGGGTGGGGCTCTCAATAGTCGGATATTCCTCGGTTCTATGGATACCGCGTCTCAGGGAAGTAACCTCAGTCCACGTGCCGATAGACGCGGTCTCGTACATCGGCTACCGGCCGCTGCTGGTGCTTTTGCGGGCCCTCAGGAGGCGCAGGCTGAAGGTTTACCTGTGGAACTACCGGATGGACGAGAGGGTGTGGGTTCCAAGGCTACTGCCTCTGGCCGATGCCATTATCTCCGATGACCCCGCAAGGCTGAGGAAAAGTTTTTACGTCGGAAGTCTACCAGAGGGAGGCGATGCACATGTGGGAACGCAGTAGTGTTATCGTCCTCGGGCACAGGGGCTATATGAGTGCCTATCCGGAGAACAGCCTCCTGGCCTTCAGGAAGGCCATCGAAGCCGGCGCGGATGGGATTGAATTGGACGTGTGGCTGACCAAGGACGGAAAGGTCATCGTCATGCACGACGAGAGCATCGACAGGACGAGCAACATGAACGGAAGACAGAAGGACATGACGCTGGAAGACCTCAAGAAGGCGGATATTGGAATGGGGGAGAAAATTCCAACGCTTGAGGAAGTTTTTGAAGTCCTCCCCCGGGACGCTCTGGTCAACATCGAGCTCAAAGACCCCGACACGGCGAGGGAAGTTGCCAAAATCGTGGCCGGGAACAACCCGGAGAGAGTCATGATATCATCCTTCATCATAGAAGCACTCAGGGAGTATCGGAAGCACGACGGAGACACCGTGATGGGCCTCCTCATAGACCGCGAAGAGGTCGTCCCGCTGATTCCAAAGCTGAAGGCGGAGCTCGGCCTCTGGTCGATAAACGTGCCCATGGAGGCGATACCCATAATAGGCTTCGAGAAGACCGTGCAGGCGATTGGATGGGCACGCTCCCTCGGCCTCAGGGTGGTGCTCTGGACCGAAAACGACGTCCTGTTCTACAAAGACGACAATCTGGCCAAGCTCAAAGGGCTGTTCGAAGTTGTGATAGCGAACGATGTGGAAAGGATGATGGGGTATCTCAAAACCATTGGGCTCAGGTAAAGCCTTTTAAGCTTCTCCTCTTTTACTCCATATGGTGGGGATATGAGGTGGGGCCCGCTCCTCGTTCTCACGGCCATTGTCCTGATGCTGGCCTCTGCAATGGTATCGCCGGTGAGGTACGTCCCTCCTCCCCGGCTGACTCTGGATTCCAATCTCGGAGACTTCACGGAGGAGCTCGAAGAGCACAACGTAACGGAGCCATACCTCTGCGAGCCCGCCGAGAGGGTCATCGTCACGTGCCACGTCCACTCGGATTGGGAGCTGAACAGAACTATAACCGCACTCGACAGGTTCCCGCACTTCTCGATAGAGCTCACCGATGGCTACGGCGAAACCGATGTCGTGGTCTTCAACAGGAGCGAGTTTTACTCCGCACTTCCAAACACATGCCACCCTTGGGGAAACATTGAGCTAAAGCCTGTCAACCTGGACCGGAACCGGCTGAGAAAGGAGCTGGAAGCCTATCGCGAGCTGGAGAACCTGGTTGGTGACCCCACTGAGAGGGAGTTCATCCACAACCGCACCGTCGAATTGGAGGAGCTCCTTGAACCGGACCAGAAAGAACTGATGTGCAACGCAACCTTCGCCCGCATAATCCTAGTGTACCCGGTGAAGACGAAGAGCAATGTACCCCTGATGGCGGCCCTGTGGGCCGGTGTCGTCCTCACCGGAGTGATCGAGCTGGTGATGGTATGGAAAGAAAGAGAGAGCTGATACTCGCGATGGCTCCCTTCGTAATCTTCATAATCTTAGGCTCAATATTCATCGGCGCGTACTATAAGGAAACGTCTCTGGCCCGTGAACAGATCGCTGCGATGGATGAGCTTGAGAGGATGGGGGAAGAAAACGCCTCGTGGTACGGGCTCTGCAACACGGTGGACGTATACATCACGGTGAGAAACAGCGAGGATGCCGCAAGGCTGGAGGAGTTTCTCAGGGACGAAAAAATAAGGGTCGCCGTTTCACGAGACGGAGAGAGGCTTATATCCATGATCGGCAGGGTTCCACTCAAGAACGCTGAGGAAATCGTGGAAAAGAGCAGGGAGAACGGATGGATGGCGGCGTATCACAACAACTCCGACTTCTGTGCCAGGATGAGTTCCCGGTTCGAAACGGAGAACAGGATAATATCCGCACACTTAAACGAACTCTCCCCAGGAAGCAGGGAAATCCTCACCGAAGTCATGGAGAGCAACCGGGAGAGGATTGGGCTGATCGAAAGTGAGATGAGGCTGTGGGCGGAGCTGAACATCATAGCGCAGGCGGGGCCTTCTTACACCCCTGAAGGCTTCCATAATCTCTCCGGCTTCCTGGCAACGTGGGGCGTCCTGCTGGGGGTTCCGTTCCTTATGCGGTGGGTTTTCAAGGGCAGACAATAAAAAGGGAAGAACTAACAGCAGAGGCCATCACCAGAAAATCTCATCAAAGTCGCCGGCGTTCTTTATTTCCGCGGGAATCTGTATCAGCACCGGCTTGTTCACATCCGAGAGCTTGACCTCCTGGTGAACGGTCATGCGAGCCTCCACCGGTTTCTCGGAGATCCCCGTTATTCTCATCACGACGTCCATGTACGTCTCTATGAAGACGGGAGTCCCATCGTCCTGGAGGTGAACCTCGATCCACCCGGATTTCGTGTCCACGGTGACGTTGCCGGGGAGGTTGCCCCAGGCCTCGTTGAGGTAGCCGGTCTGGTTGGTGGCGTTAACGAACTCCCAGAAGGTAACGTTGACGCGGAAGGCGTAGCCATCGGCCAGCTTCTTGATGGTCACGTTCTTCCTCTTCAGGAGGTTCTCGATATAGTCGACGTTGAGTGCGCCCCTCGCCTGGGTATAGAGGTCATTATTGCTGGAGACGTTGTACCATTTTCCGTCAACTTTGAAGTACACGAAGGTGCCGTTGACTAAGTACGGCCAGTTAAAGGTGATGTTCATTCCCATCGTGTGCATGCTCATTGTCATGTTTCCCACTTCAAGGCCGCTGGTTCTGTTGAACATTCCAAGAACATGACCCGACATCGTCATATTGATTGTCCTGTTGGTTACCGGCTCCTTGAAGTGCATGGCAATTGAAAAGTTCTGGTCGTATCTGGCAGTCTCAATGTCGTTCAGAGCCTTCAGGACCTTATCCTTGGTAAGGCCAACGTTCTCCCCGATACATCCGCTTGCCAGTACTATAAGGCCAACCAGCAGAAGTGCCGTGACCCGCTTCATGGTACTACCTCCCGTGGTTTCACCAGAATATCCACGAGTAGGTTTAAATACTTTTTCTATTCAGATTTTGCACACTATTTAGAAAAGTTAGCAAAAAGTGGAAAGTTCAGAGTGCCTCAAACTTCTGGAGGAATATCCTGAGATCAGTCCTGAAGGGCTCTTCCGCGCGCTCTATCTCCTCGTTGAGAAGCTGAAGAAAATTCGCTTCATCTGTGGATTCCTCCCAGAGGCGTCTCACGAGATTCTCAAGCCTCTCGTAGTACTCCACGTAGGGCCTCGCCTCGAACAGGGCATCCTCCAGCTTCACATCTCATCCCTCCTTTTGAACCAGTAGTACCACAGTCTGCCAACGTCCTCTGCCTGACCCATTATCATGAAGTAGCGGAGTATCGCAAGGTTCACGAGTATCAGCAGTATCAGGATTATGTTGTACGCGGGCACCTCGCGGCTCAGGAAGGCGTAGTAGTCCCAGATGAAGTGGAGAAGCATCGCGAGGAGGAAGTATGGCTTAACGGAGGTTATCTTTCCTTCGGCCTTCATACCATAGCCGACACCTATGACTGCACTCCATGCACCGTGCGCGAATGGTGTCAGGAAAGCCCTCACAATGGTCACCGAGACACCGTATCCCAGGCCGTAGAGAAAGTTCTCTGTGGCGGCAAACCCCAGGCCTGCCGCGACACCGTAAACGAGGCCGTCCATTATACCGTCCATCTGTCCCGCTTTGAATGGCCACCTTATTGCCAGCGCCTTGGCAGGTTCCTCAACGATTCCTGCCACGAGGGCAACGTAAAACGCCGTCAGTGGAAGGACTGGCTGCACGATACCGCCCAGGGTAAGGATACTCTCCAGGAAATATGCAATTCCAACTGAGAGTGTCCCTCCAAGTATGAACGTCCCCACCACGTACTTCCTCGGTTCGGGCTCGTATCTATCGGCGTGGTAGAAGTACCAGAGTATCACCAGAGCGGGAGCATATGCAAAGAACACTATTGCACTCAGGAAGTCCATACATCACTTCACCAAAAGAAAATTGGAGGCTGGAAATTTAAAGGTTTAGCATTTGCCAAGAAGCTCACCTATGTCGAGCCCCTGGCCTTTCAGATAATCCACGAGGGGCCGAGGAGGTTCCACGGAAGCCGAATTGACGCTGGTTATCTCTATTCTAATCTCATCGACCCAGCGTTCGCCGTCTTTTTTGTAGTACGCCTTCTGGAGTATCTCAACAGGGACGAGATCCTTGGTCAGCTTTACAGTCACCGTGCCGCTGTAGTCCTTTTCATTTCCCGTTTCGCTCCAGATGGTGTGGTTAACGGTGATGATGTAGTAGTCCCCCTCGGTTGTAACCGTTGCGTTTTCGAGGGGGAAGTCCTTCCAGAGGTTATCGAGGAGGGTCGAGTTCACCTCGGGTCCACCACCGGTCTCGTAGCACGAGAACTGCCAGTTCACAAGTCCGCTCTTGTTGGTCAGCGTAACAAATCCGGCCCTAGTCGTGTAGTAATATACTGCATAGACAAGCTTTCCGGTTCTGTTGGCAACGGTGATTGATGATTTCATCTCGTTTTCCTTGTCTATGGAGACCTTGGAGTAGAGCGTTGCTGTAAGATTGGTTCCGTTGTACGTTTTGACGTCCATAATGTATTCATAGCTTTTTATTCCAGCAACGGCACTCTCAAGCTGCTCCTTTGTAAAAGGCAGGTTTTTGGTCGTGGTTGTTGTCGGGTTGCTTCCCCCCGAGGAGATACATCCAGACACAAGAACCGTGAGAACGAGCAGCACACCGATGATTCCCAAGTATTCCTTCCTCATTCCATCACCCGAGAATAGTTCAGCTCCCGGTATTAAAAGGTTGGCATCAAAGTGAACCCAAAACCCTGCTCAAATCACCCAGCCGACCGAAGTCCAGGAGTTCGTCCTCAAGAGGAACTAAGACCCTGGCATCGGACAGATCATACTCTCTGAGGAACGGTGAAACTATCTCCCTGAGGACGTCGTTTCCGTATGCCCAGGGGCTGAAGGCGGGAAGAACTATCAGCCTCTCGTCCATCAGAAAGGCGGGAACCTTGACCAGCGCTCCCACCTCATCGCGGAGCCGTATTGATGGGTGTTCATGCCCTATTATAAATCGCTCCCCATCGACGAGTCTATGACCGTGAACCAGCTTCCACTTCCCCACTTCGAGTTCATCCACGACCTCAACACCCAGCTCCCTGAGCCAGAGCGTCCCAACGTCGTGGTTCCCCCTCACCAGGACGAGTTCATTAACCAGGGGCAGTATCTCCTCAACGAACGCCTTCAGCTCTTCCCTCTCCCTCCATTCGGGCACAAAGGAGTGCTTCAGATCGCCGTCCACGACAAAAACCCTTGGCTTCTCCCGCTCTATGAGGGATTTTAGCTTCACAACTACCTCACGGAAGACCCTCGGCAGGTAGAAGCCCTCCCTTGCCATGCTGACCTCGTAGCCGAGATGTAGGTCGGCTACGACCAGGGTATCCCCGAGTTTCAGCGCCTTCCCAGGGAGCGGCACGGGTCTCATGTGCTGGAGTTCGACCTCCGGCTTTTAAACTTTGTTAGGGCAACCGAAAAGGTTTTAAATCTGTCCATTAAAGGAACAATGGTGAGTAGAAATGCCCTACATTGGTTTCGCAAGGAGTCCCTACGGACCCGCTAAGACGTATCAGCTCGTGCTCAACGAGCTTGAAAGGCAGGGTTTTTCCATCGAGTTCTCAAAACACCACTGGGCAGGGGACCTGCCCTTCGGTCTGATAGTGGCTGAAACTGAGAGGGGAGAAGTCGCCATAAGGTGGGCGCTGGGCAGAGAGTTCAAGGTAGAGATTGAAGAGGTGGATGGGGAGACATACGACGAGTTCATTGAGGACACGCTCGAGTACACCAACGCGGACTCAGGATGAGCGCTCCTGCTTTATCCTCTCTATCACGTCGAATATGCTCCAGAGATCCCGTATCACGTGCAGGTGCGGTATCAGGGCGAGCCTCTCTCGGTTCTTCTCAACGAACTTGGCGCTGAAGGGGAAGTAGTACCACACGTACTCCGTGTTTTCGTCTCCGTGACCTATGAAGCGCCAGGGTTTGTCGTCCACCCATACAAATATATCGTCCCCGTACTTTTCCCTGACCTTCCTGAAGGCCTCGTCTATCGTCATCTCACGTCCGAAAACGATAACGTCGTCAAAGAGGTCGTAGATTCCCATCTCCTTGAGCCTGCGCACCTTCATCCCGTCAATGAAGTCCTCGGCCGAGAACGATATAACCGTGTGCCCATCCTCTCTGAGCCGTTTGAGCAGTTCGGGGGCGTCATCGAGGGGCCTGGTTAGCTTCGCCCTCTCCTCGAACCAGGTTTCAAAAAACTTTGTCCTCAAGAAGAACGGGGGCTTTGAGGTCTTCCTGTGGCTTCCAAAGGTTGGCCTCTCAAAGTAGTTCTCGATCCTGGTGAGTACCTTGGCCCAGAGACCCTTCAAGGGAAGCCAGCGATAGCGTCTCTCCAGGGCCCTTTTGAAGGCTTCCTCTATGCACGAATAGGTGTCGGCCAGTGTCCCATCGAAGTCGAAGGCGATTATCATACGCAACCCCTCCGGTACGTTTTCTCCTCTGTCTTTAAATCTTGCCTTTTTGGGGCCCTCAGTTCGCGGACAGGAAATACCACATTTGGTAAATACTGCCGCTTTGGACGACACTTTCGACCTTGAATAGCGGATGATGTTGTAACTTCAGTAATTCAAAAGAGTTTTAAATTCTTCCAACCTCAAAAAAATCTGCAACCTGTTGGAGGGAGGTAAAATGAAGAAGGTTCTGTCCCTGATAATAGCGCTTTTGGCCGTTTCCGGACTGGTTTCGGCATGGCCGACCAACGGGCCAAACCTTGACGACCCGATGAACGTCCATCAGAGGCTGACCTACAAGGCGATTGAGGCAGTCTACAACGACAACCCCCAGCTCGGTGCGATCCTCATGCAGTACAAGGATCAGCTCCTCTATGGGGCGTACGATGAGGACTGGACTGGCGGGAGCATAGAGATAGGGGGTAAGACGTACACGATACAGAGCCAGTACCACTTCCTTGACCCCATGGATCATGCCGAGCTGTTCACCGTTGCCCTTCTCGGCGACCCTGACACCTCCGCCGCCGACATGGCCCAGAGGCTCTATGAAAAAGCCGTCCAGCTCTGGAAACAGGGCGACAGAGCCGGGGCGATGTACTACCTCGGCAGGGCGCTCCACATAATCGAAGACCAGGGCATGCTCATAGGCCACCAGACCCCTCACCTCTTCGAGGATCTTGAGCAGGAGAAGTACGTTGAGAACGCCCACGACTTCGTTGAGAATCAAGTCTCACCAACGGTCGCGGACGATATCCTCAACAACCGTGTCCCCCTCGACCTGACCCCGATAAAGTGGTGGCAGATACCCCAGGAAAAGGCCCGGTTCATACAGGGCTACGACATATACCTTACGGACAACGAGAACGGACACATGAGCCTCTCAAACGGCGTCGCCTGGGCCTACGCTGACCTCGCCGCCCACAACTCGTGGAGGTACATGCTCTATTCCACCGGAAAGGACATAAACCTGTGGAGCGAGTGGGGGCACCTCGGCAGCTACTTCTGGACGAGAACCCTCAGAAAGGGGGACTGGAGCGTCCTCAAGCTTGAGTTCAAGGGTGCCAGCTCAATAACCCTGGTCTTCAAGGACATAGATATGCAGAACGCCTACTTCAAGACCCTGGGCTACGTCGAGATTTACGACAAGAACTGGAACCTCATAGCGAGGTACGCCCAGGATCCGAACCCGCTCGTCGACACCAGCGTCACCGTCCCAGGGGACACCGTCTACATCTACACCCACGTTGACAGCACCGCATGGCTGGACAGTGACGTGGACGGCTGGGCCATCAGAAACATTGAGCTCCACGCGAACTTCGACGTCAACGCGCCGAGCGGCTTCAAGACCCTCGACGGGAGGGAGTACACCAAGGTCCAGTGGGCAGTCTACGAGACCATGCAGTACAACATCAGACTTCTCGCAGGCCTGATGGAGAAGTTCTTCGAGGATGTCGGCGTCTCAGGCTGATCCTTTTTCCTTCCAATCTTTTCTGAATTTATTCACCCACACCCTGCGGCACAAAGCATATAACAATGCCGACCCTATTTTCCACGACTGTCTTAAAGTTCAGAGGGTGATAAGCATGGGAAGGCACTACCTCCCTAACGCCGCGCATAAGGAGGAGCTCGCCCGGGAGATCGGATTCACTTCGGTCGAGGAGCTCTTTTCGGACGTCCCTAAGGGAATGGTCAAAGAGTTCAACCTCCCAGAGGGAAAGAGCGAGTACGAGGTCTTTCTTGAGCTCAGCGAAATTCTCTCCAAAAACAAAACCGTCCTCGAGATGCCCAGTTTCCTCGGTGCGGGTACTTACTTCCATTACGTTCCGGCACACGTCAAGTACCTAATAGAGAGGAGTGAATTCCTCACCTCCTACACGCCTTACCAGCCCGAGATAAGCCAGGGCATGCTCCAGGCTCTCTTTGAATACCAGAGCCTCATAGCAGAGCTTGTCGGTCTGCCAATTGTGAATGCCTCAATGTACGACTGGGGGACGGCTATGGCTGAAGCGGCTTTGATGAGTGCCAGGGTGACCCGAAAGAGCAAGTTCATAGTTCCCAGGGCACTCAGCCCGGAGAAAAAGAGGGTTCTCGAAACCTATACTGCTGGGCCCGGACTCCGGATTGAGTACATCGACTGGAACGAAGGGGGGCAGGTGAGTATCGAAAAGCTCAAAGAGGCAGTTGAAGGAGCCGCTGGCGTTTACATCGAGATCCCCAACTTCTTCGGCCTTCTGGAGGAAAACATCAGGGAGATCGGCGGGATAGCCCATGATGCTGGGGCACTGTTTGTCGTCGGTGTTGACCCAACTATCCTCGGCATAGTTGAGGCACCCGGCGAGCTTGGAGCCGACATTGTCGTCGGAGAGGCCGCATACTTTGGAAGCCCGATGAACTTCGGTGGCCCCAGGGCCGGAATATTCGCCGTCAGAAATGACAGGAAGCTGATAAGACAGATGCCAGGAAGGATAATAGGAATGACCAAAGACGCCGAGGGGAAGAGGGCCTTCGTCATGACACTCCAGACCAGGGAGCAGCACATAAGACGTGCCAAGGCGACTTCGAACATCTGTTCAAACGAGGCCCTGGTGGCGGTTGCCGCGGCGATACACCTCGCGACCCTTGGCCCGAAGGGCCTCCGGGAGCTCGGAGAGGTCATCCTCAAGAACACCTCCTACCTCAAGAAGCGCCTGGGAGAGGTCGCCGAGATTCCCTTTGAGGGGATTAACTTCAAGGACGTTCTCGTGCGGTTCGAAAAGCCCTACAGGGAGATACATGAGGCCCTTCTTGAGAGGAACATCCACGGTGGCTATTACTTAGGAGAGCACTTCCTGGAGCTGGGCAACGCAGCGCTTTTTGCAGCCACAGAGACGACGAGAAAAGAGTGGGTCGATGCGCTCATAGAGGCCCTAAAGGAGGTGGCCTGAATGTTCCGCCAGGCTAAGTGGAGCGAACCGCTCATCTTCGAACTTTCCCGTGAGGGAAGGGTCGGCTATACAATGCCGGAGCCTATTGAGGACGTCAGCGTCGAGATTCCTGAAAAGCTGAAGAGAAAGAGCCCCCTAAACCTTCCCCAGCTGAGCGAGCCCGAGGTGGTTAAACACTACACGCGCCTGAGCGAGATGAACTACGGCGTCGATAACGGCATCTACCCGCTCGGCTCGTGCACCATGAAGTACAACCCCAAGATCAACGAGGAGATGGCCGGCCATCCGGGAGTAGCTTACATCCACCCCTACCAGGACGAGAGAACCGTCCAGGGAGCGCTAAGGGTAATGTGGGAGCTTGAGAGATGGCTCAAAGAGATAACCGGGATGGACCGCTTCACCCTCCAGCCGGCGGCCGGAGCTAACGGGGAGTTCACAGGGGTCATGATAATCCGCGCCTACCACCTCGACAGGGGGGACACCCAGAGGACGGAGATGCTCGTGCCGGATTCTGCCCACGGAACGAACCCCGCGAGTGCGGCGATGGCGGGCTTCAAGGTCGTCGAGATACCCTCCAACAAGAACGGAACCGTTGACCTTGAGGCTCTGGAGAACGCCGTGAGCGAGAGGACGGCAGGACTGATGCTGACAAACCCCAACACCCTCGGCATCTTCGAGGACGAGATACTGGAGATAGCGAAGATAGTCCACAAAGCGGGAGGGCTTCTCTACTACGATGGAGCAAACCTCAACGCCGTCCTTGGAAAGGTGCGGCCGGGGGACATGGGCTTCGACGTCGTGCACCTCAACCTCCACAAGACATTCTCGACCCCGCACGGCGGAGGCGGTCCCGGAAGCGGGCCTGTTGGTGTTAAGGAATTCCTCAAGGACTACCTTCCTGTCCCTCTCGTCGGTTATGACGAAGAAAACGACCGCTACTACCTTGACTACAACGTGCCGAAGAGCATCGGCAAGGTCAAGGAGCTCTACGGCAACTTCGCGGTGATGGTTAGGGCATTAACGTACCTCAAAATAATGGGCAGGGAAGGCCTCAAGGAGGTCAGCGAGATAGCGGTGCTGAACGCAAACTACCTCACCCAGAAGCTGAAGGGGACTAGGGGCTACGAACTACCTCACAAGGAGCTCAGGAAGCACGAGGTTGTGTTCAGCGCCGAGCCGATGAAGAAGGAGACGGGAGTCAAGGCCCTTGACGTGGCGAAGAGGCTCCTCGACTTCGGCCTCCATGCGCCAACCATCTACTTCCCGCTGATAGTGCACGAGGCTCTCATGATAGAGCCTACCGAAACTGTTAGCAAGGAGGAGCTCGACGCCTACATCGATGCCCTGAAGAGGATAAGTGAGGAAGCCTACAGCAACCCAGAGGTCGTCAAGAGCGCTCCCCACAACACAGCGGTGAAGAGGGTGGACGATGTCCTGGCCGCCAAGAGGCCAATAATAACCTGGCGCATGTACAGGGAGTTGAAGGAGAAGGGAGAGGTTGATATCTAAGGAGCGCACCCATTATCTCCGTTTTTAACGGCCATTTTCTGCCATCTTTGTTTCCATTTACCCATGTATGCACCAAAAAGTTAATAAAGGCTTGCCCGAATCAATATGTAACAGAAAAATTACATATGGGTGATGAAGATGGACAAAATCCTCGGGAAGTATAGAACCGTTCATTATGAGGACGTCATTGATGAATATGAAGTGCCCGTGAGGGGGTTTCTCTTCAAAGACGGCCGACTTGAGGGAATATACGTAAAAGGAGGAATCCTTCCGGTTACGGAGGAGCTACCAAGGGACGTTCATGAGGACATCCTCAGGGGGAGAAGCGGAAAGAAGCTACTCGTCAGGGAAGTGAGATACGCCGGAGCGGAGATCCTTGAGGTCTACATCCAGGACGGCTACAGAACATGGCCGGTTCACGTGACCCAGTTCCCTGAGGAGAGCTGAACCTTTCCTGGCTCCCATCAATATAACAGGGATGTCACTGGTCAGAAAACAGCACTTTGAAGCAGAAACTGGATTCTACAGGATTCGGGTGTGAGAGCCCGAAAGACGAGAAGCTTGATGGGATGGAGCCCCGGGCGGGATTTGAACCCGCGACCGGCGGATTACAAGTCCGCCGCCCCGCCAGGCTAGGCTACCGGGGCACGGTTTTAAGAGCAACGGGGTCGAATATAAAGTTTTCTCTTGCACCAATGCATCACCGTAAGTTTTATAAATCCCCCCTGTATTCCCTAAATTGGGTCGTGCCGCCGTAGCTTAGTTGGTAGAGCGCCGGACTGTTAATCCGGCGGTCCCCGGTTCGAGTCCGGGCGGCGGCGCCAGCAGTGGGCCCGTAGCTCAGCCTGGTCAGAGCGCGCGGCTCATAACCGCGTGGTCGGGGGTTCAAAGCCCCCCGGGCCCACCACAAGAAACTCTTCTAGAGAATTCGATTAAAAGCTGGCAGTACACCCAATCGGCCAAGTTTGATATCATTTTTAGTTTACGGATGCAGTACCAGCCTGCAATGTCTTATGAATACCACAATGTCCAGATTTCCTGTAATCAGGGAATTAAGTCTGGCCGCCAGCTAAAACAAGCCAATATCTCCCCATGTTCTGGATTTGAAGCCCAGATTCTCCCCCATTTTTCTCAAAAAACTGACCAGATTTTGCCCATATTTTGAGCGAATATGACAACAAATTTCACCAAAT
>NZ_WANV01000001.1 GCF_015521605.1 Thermococcus sp. | reverse complement strand
TCGAAGCCCTCCAAGGCAGGATAGTTTATGTGGTTCATCGCTATCAGCCGGGCATACTTCCCGTGTTCGCGGAGGAGTTTAACGATTCTCCTGGCCTCGGCCAAGCGGAGCTGGCCCTTCTTGGTGCTGGTTATGACGCCGAATTTTTGAGCGTCCATCGCCTTCGCTATCTGAGCCCAGCGCTTCCTTACCAGCCTCTCAGCCTCCCGATCCATCCAGATGGCGTCCCCGGAGTAGGGGTTCACCGCCAGTGTGGGTTTTCTGGTTGCTATGGCCACCCCAAGGGGGTGGAAGTAGCCGGCCCCTATGAAGAGAACCCCCTCGGCATCGACCTTGGCCGCGGTAAAATTGCAGCCGAGAACCTGGCCGGGCCAGCTCACGCGGGAGTCACCCTCCCCAACGACAACATCAAGGCCCTCCTTTTGCAGAAATTCCTTCGCCCTTACGAGCTGGTGAATGTGCTGGGAGGTTGTAACGAGGGCAATCCTCCTCCCGAGCTTTCTGATTTCGTTGATGTTCCGCTCAAGAGCCTGAACGACGTCAACCTTCGCGAACGCAGGCACGAATATCGTCGGAACTTCAAGGTGGAGCGTCATGTAGCTGTGGCCGAGGTGCACCAGCGCATCGCAGCCGAGAAGCTTTGCCTCCCTGTCAGCGGGGTCGCAGGCACCGTAGTTTATGTCCCCGCTTATTATCGCCTCGATTCCGTTCTCCTCAAGGAAATCGGCCAGGGACTGGGCCTCCCCTTTTAGGCCCTCGGGCGTCTGGATGAGCACCCGCTTAGCGTTAAGCTCTCGAAGGGTTTCCAGTATCTCGCCACTCGAAACTTCATGCATTGAACCCACCGGAGTCCATAGCAGAGAAGCCTTTAAATGCCCATCGGCATCCATACCATCGGAAAAAGTTAAAAGACAAAAATCAGAAATAGAGAACGGTGAACAACGTGGTGGAGTTCCTTGAGCTGCTTGGAGAGGCGTGGAAAAAGTTTGAGGAGACCAAATGGCTCCTTCCAGTGCCTGTTGTGATGAGCCTGATGGACTACGGGAAGGTCCTCGAAGTCCTAAACGTCGAGGGCTTCCATTTTGGAATCCAGTTCCCCCTGCCCGAACCAACGCCCACCCTATGGAGCCTCGTCTCCCTTCCAGCGAAAGCCTCAGGTGTCGCCTTTTCCCCCGAAGGCATAACCTTTATGGTACTCATGGTACTCCTTGGTAGTTACCTCGAAGCGGGCTACCTCGGAAGCATAAGGGATGAGGTTCTGATGCGTGAGAGCACATTTTTTAAGAACGCTGGGAGGGACTTTCCAGAGTTCCTCAAGTTCAACGCCATGCTCTACACGGTCATGATGCTCCTAATCCTCACACTCTTGGCCTCACCGTTTACGTTCCTCCTGGCATTCCTCGGGCTCCTCATATTCCTCTACGCGGTCTACGGGACACCGTTTCTGATCTCAATCGGTGGTCTCGGATTCATGGATGCCCTAGCTGAGAGCCTCAGACTCGCGATGAAAGGCGGCGAATACCTCGACTACGCCCTCAAGTACCTTGCCCTGGGGGCATTCATCTCAGTCCCGCTGACGCTGATAGTGGCCAACATGGGGGTGGTGGGCCTGGTGGCCGGTCTGCTCCTCTCCGCCCCAATCTCGCTGACACTGAGTACAGCCACACTTCTTTTCTTCCTGGCACTTGGAGAACCCGGGACTAAAGGGGACATCGATAGCCACTAATGGTTTTCAGTAAACCTTATCAATCATCAATGCACATATTACTTCTGCCATTCGGAGGTGATCAAATGAAGGGAAAGCTGGGCATAATCGTTGGACTGCTGGTTGTGCTGGCCATGGCAGCGCCCGTCTCTGCCCTTACAGGGAGCGGAGGAAACTACTGGCACCCCTATCCTACCAACGTGATACCCGGGGACATCGTCATAGGACACGGACAGAAGAGCGACTTCTTCATACCGGGGTACTGGACGCACACCGGAATCGTGGCGTATTATGACCCCTATTACGGCGATTGGGTCGTTATTGAGGCCTGGGAATCAGGGATAAGGATGGTTCTGCTCTCGGACTTCCTCAGCAGGTACGACGCCGTTGCGGTTCTACGCGTTGCCACCAGCGATTACGTGAGGCAGAACGCCGTCTACTTCGCATACCAGCAGCTGGGCAAGCCCTACGACTGGGGCTGGTGGACGAAGCAGGTGTACGGGGACAGCTACTACTGCTCCGAGCTCGTCTGGGCAGCATACATAGCCGCGGGCGGGCCGGACATAGACGCAAACCCCGGCTGGACGTGGACCTACCTGAACGGCGTCGCGCCGCAGGAGGTCTACGACGACGATGACACCTACGTGATATACTACCACTCTGTCTGATCCTCCCCTTTCTTTCTGCGGGGACAGAAAGCCTTAAATATTCTGAGGCAAATAATACCTCGAAGTTCGATGCATCGGGGTGATAGGTATGGGCGACGTACTCATAACGACCACCGAGAATATCCCCGGCTACCGCGTGGTTGAGGTGAAAGGCCTCGCCAGGGGCGGCATCGTCAGGGCAACCCACGTCGGGAGGGACATAATGGCCTTCTTCAAGAACCTGAAGGGCGGAGAGGTGCAGGAGTACACGCAGATGCTGGCAGAAGCGAGAGAAGAGGCGCTGAGGAGAATGAAGCTCCACGCGGAGGACATGGGCGCGAACGCCGTCATAGGAGTCCGCTTCATGACGTCCGCGGTTGCCTCGGGGATGGCCGAGATATACGCCTACGGCACGGCGGTGGTCGTTGAGAGGATCGAGGAGGAGTGAGCATGTACCTCCTTCCGTTCCCCATACTCGGCGGGCTGCTGGCGTGGGCAACGCTCTACTTCATGGGCTTCGAAAAGCAGAGATGGGGGGAGTTCGTCCTCGGCTTGGCCGCGTTTTTCATTGCAATGATAATCCAGAACCCCGTCCAGCAGCTCCCGCTCTTGGGAATGGGGATAAAGTCCAACGCCGACGTCATAGCCAGGGGAACAGTCTTTGTCATAGGTGTTTCGGTATGGGTCGGGCTTATCGCGGGTATAGTCCAGGAGGGGGCAAAGTACCTTCTGGTGAAGGGGAAGAGCCTGAACACAGGCCTGTTTATGGGGCTGGGTTTTGGAATAACGGAGGTCTTCGTTATAGCCGGCGCAGCCCTCGCCGGGGCTCTGGCAACGGGAAAACCGCTCGACGTACCGCTAAGCACGGCACTCCTTTCGATGGTGGAGCGGTACTTCGTCGTTCTGTTCCACGTCGGAACCGGAATATACCTCGCGTACGCCTACAGGGAGGGCTATGGGAAGACGGGCCTTCTGGCGATGATAGGAATCCACACGGTCATCGATTCCCTGGCGGCGTACTATCAGCTCACGAAGAGCGAGCCGGTCATGTACACGGTAGAGTTTATAACCGCCCTCGCCGCACTGGGACTGCTGTACTACATGATTCCAAAGGCAAAGGTGGAACTTCCGAAGGAAGAGGAAGCCCTGTGGTGAGCGACGTGCTAATGGACAGGAAGGAGAAAGCCCTCAAAAAGCTGAGAAAAGACCTTCGCTCCGGGCTCTACTCCTACCTAGTGCTCCTGCTCCTGGAGAGGGAGAAGGAGCTCCACGGCTACGCAATACGAAAAAGACTTGAGGAGCTCAGCGACGGCAGAATCGTGCCCAGTGAGGGCGCTCTGTACGACATCCTCAAGAGCCTGAAGAAGACCGGCCTGGTGGGGGACACCTGGGCAGAAGTCGGGGGAAGGCCGCGGAAGTACTATTCCCTGACGAAGCTGGGCAGAGAAGTCCTGAGCGAGCTGAAGATGGAGATAGGGGCGATAATGGAGACTCTGGAGAGGATGGAGGGAGAGTAGCCCGGGGGTCACCATGGAGCCCTATACCCTCCTCAGAATCCTCTGGGCGGCATTCATCGGCCTCGGCATAATTGCCGCGGGAGTTCTCACCATCGCCTCAAAGGGCGAGCCGGGGATAGGGTTCAGGATAGGCTACACCTACCTTTCGGAGAGGGCGAGAAGGAGGGCGAACCGCGTTTCAGGAATCGGAACGATCCTCACCGGAGTTTTTCTTATAATCCTCTCCCCGTTTCTGACGTTCGCATGGCTAGTTGCTGTCCTGCTCCTCGGTCTCGGAACAACGACGCTCCTCGCATACCTGGCCGCAAAGCGGGAGTACGAGCTTGGGGAGCTTTCGGAGGAAGCCCCTAAAAGACCCGGGAGAAGGATAGAACCACCGAATTTGAAGGCGTACATCGTCCTCCAGGCGATGTTTCTTGGGATTTTTGTGCTTTCCTCCACAGCGGGAGACGTTTCAAGAGAAAGCACGCTGATCCTCGGCGGGGCACTCATTCTGCTCCTTGCACTGACGGTTCTCGCCTCCCGCCCGCTCGTTTTCCAGCTGGCGCCCCGCTTCTCAGGGATTATGGCCCGGAAGTTCGCAGGAGCACTGACCCTCGTCTCAGGCCTGATAACGGCAGAGATTGCCCTAACGGCACTCGGATACGAGCCAGGGCCGCTTGGCGCCGTGCTCCTTCCCGTAATCTCACTGGGTGTTATTTTCTACGCCGCATTCATCGCCCTGAGGGGAGCCTACGAGGAGGGCTACCGCTAGGTTTCGAGAGCCGTTATCAGCTCCTCTTTATCGGGCCTCTCGATTATCCCAATCTTAACGGCATGCTCAAGCACGTAATCTGGAAGTCCTTCACCGAAGAAGGCCTTTATCCCCTTACCCGGGAAATAAAAGGCATAGACACGGACACGTTTATCAAAACATTTCCCCCTGGCAACCATGAAACCCTTTTCGACGTTAACTCTCACTATTCCCCAAGAGAAAACTTCAGCCAGACCAAAGAAGGCCTCAAACAGTTTTACCCGTGCGTCCTTTAGAGCCTTGTTTACTGCCTGGCGGGAGATGCCGAGGGCCTCAGCTATCTCGACCTCGCGCATTCCCTTGGCCCTCATCAGCCAGACCCTCTCCATGCCCTCCGGAAGTCTAAGCATTTTTCATGGCCTCCCTGATTAGTTTTAGAACCTCCCAACCCCTATCGGAGGAGAGCAAATAAGACTTTCCGCCTGCGACTATAAGGATGAGATCGTCCTTTTGGAATGCCCTAACCATAAAGGCCACTAACAGGGCCAAAAACATCCCAGGGGCGAGTGTTTTAGAACCCCACCTAAAAAGGGGAAATACCATTAGAAAGGCGACGCAACAAAAAGCCGCCAGCCGGAGGAGGGGTTTTCTGTTCTTTGGCAAGGCCAATAGAAGGAAAAATACTGTAAATGCCAGTATGACAAAGACGTCCATGTACTGCCTGAGAGAATTTTCGCCGCCGTTCAAAACCAAGAGGTCAGCTGATGCCCATAAAACCACTCCCAGCCACGTGAAGGTGTATGCTTTAAAGTGCTTCAGTACAGTACTGTATTCAAGTCCCGACAGAAGTGACAACTCTTCGATAGAGTCCAGCTTTATTTCCTGCTTCATGACCCAAAAGCCGTAGAAGAGAACGAGCTTTCCACTTTCAATCTTGGCACCCATACCAACGGATAAAATCCAGGAGAATATGAACAAGGGCTCCACAAAAAATCCAGTAAGCTTGGAGACGTACCACGCCATAGACATACCGATGAGTCCTGCAGAAAATAGGAAGAGAGGAATGCCTCTAACCGGAAATGGGCTGGCTTTAATCAACCGCACTGGAAGCACCCCCCTCTATCTGTGTAAGCTTATCCCCGGCCATGCCGACCAGAAAGGAACCCAGCTCTTTGAAAAATTTACTGGCCTCGTAATCATCCCAAGAAGAGAGGATGTACGTGTCATTTTCAGTAACCAGGATAACGCCTTTCGGGGTGAAAAGTCCAGCAAAGCTGAATAGAGCCAGCGACACCCCAGTTATGGCAACGTATTCCCCCACTCCTTCCTGGCCGGCTCTGTAAAGATACCGGGCCATTACCAGGCTCAATGCAAAGATAACAATCCCCAGCACCCATCTCTCTCTGTAAGTAAAGGAGAGCATAAAAAGTGTCAAGAAACCCCAGTATATCCACATGACCCATACAAAGGAAGTGTGTGGCGCGTTTTTAAGCATCCCCATGAATCCAACGGCAATCCACAGTATGGCCAAGAGCTTGATTTCCCTAAAATAATTGATAAGCCTGATCCGCTCAGATGATGTCAAATCGAAGATGTCCCTTATCTCCGAAAATGGAATCTCTCTCCGGATAAAGACAACTGGCCAGCCCCACTCCAGGGTTATCCTGCCAGTCTCAATCCGCACGGGTCTCCAGAAAAACAGCAGCAAAAATGACCAGAAAAGTGCCCTCGAGGCCAGCGCGAGTTCTTTTCGGCCAGTAAATATGTAAAGTGGAGTTGTTAAAGCCACCAAGAACACCATATATCTCCCCTCTGTGGGATACGATGGCCTAAGGGCCATTCTCCTCACCCGCCAGTGCAGTTATAATCCTCCCAGCGTTACTGCAGGCCACTAAGAACTCCCCAAGTTCCCCCCGCAGAAGAACGTAATCCCTTGATACAAATCCAACCAGGAACCAGAAGCCGAAGAGCGACGTTGACAGTGAGAGCCCAAACCACTGAAACTCCACCCCCATGAAGGAGAGGGGCATCGAAAGAGCCCATGGCAGAAAAACGGCAAGAACCATGAGTCTTCCAGCACGTTCTTTCAAAAGCTCCAATGGAAACGCCAGCAGAACAAAGAAGAGAACCAGCCAGTAAATGACAAACGGGAGCACCAAGAATCCCCTAACACCAAACAGAGCAACTGAAAGGAGGAGAAAGAATGGAGGGGCCATTAATTCCCCGTAAAGATGTTCCAGAAGCCTTCCAAACCTCAGGTTCCCTAGGTCAGAGATCTCAATAATCTCCCCAGTTCTAGCCTTAAGAATTCCAAACCCGTAGACCAGAGTCGCTTCCCTGCCGGAGAGTTCAACCTTCCATCCGGACGAGAGCCCAAAGAGCAGAGCACCGAGCAGGAGACCGGCATAGTATCCCTTTATTCCAAGCTCAACCATAGTCCATCCCAAAGATACCAGCAGAGCAATAGCCACTAATCTGATGAACAAAAGAAATTTGGGGACTGAAACGGGCCATGCCCCCTCAATCCTCACCTCACTCACCCCCCAGTAGTCCCATCAGCTTTTCCCACTCCAATTTCGATGAATACCTCACAGAGTAAATCCCCTTCTCAGTAACTAGTACAAGTGTATTCGTTAATACCGTGCCCCCCTCCCATATAATACCAGCCATTACGATCCCAAAGGATATCAGGGGGACAATGAACGTCCCAATGAGGTATGCTACCGTCACGACGATACCTGTAAGGACCAGCGTTAATAGGGCAGCCCTTCTTTTTTCAGCCGGTGGAAAAAGATATGTTATTACCTTAATGCCACCAATCAGAATCCATGCTAGCCCAACCCAGGGGAATTCTGTCTCTAAAAGCACCGGACCCCCAGCAATGATTCCCATCGGGAGAAGCAGGATGTCAGGGTAGTACTTTGCCATAACAAAATATCTGTTGGAATTCGCATCTATCAAATCCACTATCTCTCCCACGCTTATCTCCCTGCGACGTTTAAGGATCAGTCCCCATTCTAGGATAAGCTTGCCATTTTCAATTCTTGCCTCATGGCCATAAAAGAGGACACCTCCACCAATTAAGGTTACGAAAGAAATCAGCATCAGAGCTAGCTCGTTGAATAAGACTCCAGCGGTGAAGAGAAGCAGACTTATAAAGAGCACTATGTTGTAACACCTCTCCTTTCCACTCCGCATATTTTCACCTTGTCAACTTATGTAAGTTGACAAAATATTTAAGCCTTTCGATGGATTTAAATAATTTCACACATTCATCATCGTGGTGATGGCATGTCCCTGGTGGACCTCTACCGCTACATCAACTGGCGGATGAACCCGGGGGACAAAAGAGCGAGGGAAAGATTCGAAAAGATAGAGGAGTTCTTCAGGAGCATAGCAGGCGAGCTGCCGTCAAAAGCTCGGGTTCTGGACATATGCGCGGGAACAGGAATAGCGGGCGTTGCCCTCGCAAAGGTAACCAGCGCCAAACTCCTAACCCTCCTCGATGCCAGAAAAGAGGACCTCGACCTGGCGAGGGAGTGGCTTAAGTTGGCCGGGGTAAAGCCCGAACTGAAACTGGTTCAGGGCGATGCCAGGGAAGTTTGGAAGTTGGTGGAGGAGCACGACGTTGCCGTGCTGTGGGGCTTTACCATGCCCCACTTCGACCCCTTCGACGCGGTCAGGCTGTTCGCTGGAGTTGCCCTTGCGCTCAGCGACGATGGTGTTTTCCTGGTAGAGGACACGGACAGGGTTTACTGGGTAATGTACCGCGCTGGCTACCGGAAGTTCCTGGTGGAGGGCAGGAGGGAAGGGTACACCATCGCCTCCATGCACGAGGGCTACGACTTCGTCAGGGGGACGTTCAGAAGGGGCTACTACATCCTTCCGGGGTTCAAAAAGATAACCGACGTCGATTTTCATTACTGGGACATCTCAACACAGCTTGCAATCGGGAGGGTCTTCTTCAGAGAGGCAAAACTCGTACCCGGCGAGAGCAGAGGCGTCGAAAATGTCCGGGGTGTGCTGTACTTCAAAAAGCCAAGAAAGGACATCGCCAGGCTTGTGCTGGAGGACTTCAGCCGTCCGCTTTGAACCTCATCTCTATTTCCTGGCTAACGTTGCCGTTTTTGATTACGAGATAGTAGTTCCCAGAGGGGACGTTGAAATCAAGGTCAACCTCCGTGACGTTTTCCCAGCTGAGAACGACGTTGTCCCCGTTAACGTCCTCAAAGTAGCCGGACTTTGAGACGACCACATAGGCCGAAAACGGATTCTTGGCTATTATCTGGCCTCGTATATGGGAATTCGCCGGAAGAAGCTCGGCCTGGACGTTATGGGGCCCGAAGAGTCCCTTCTGATAGGAATAGTCAGCCGGGAACATCTCGGCATTAACCACTAGCCCAATCACGAGGGCAATCGCAACGGGTGCAATCAAAAGGATGTACCTCCTTTTTCTCGCCATCATCTACCACATATTGCCTTAGTTCTTAAAATACTTTCGGAAGGGCACACCAAACGAGGAATAGAGCCCTCTGGAGCGAGTTTTATGTAGATTTTCCAACGGGTGGTTAATTCCATTGGATGTTATTGAATACCGCCCCACCGATGTTGGCAACATTACAACATGGTTGGTAACGTCCCATAACTGGGGCAAAAAAGATGCAAACATTCCAAAATACAGAGAGGGGGATAAAACAGATATTATCACAGTGAGTAGAACTCAGGTCGTCTGTCCCTGAAGATGTCGTTGATGTCGTTGAGCCGCTTGTCCCTCGCAAGCTCAAGGTCAACCTCGACGACGGCGACCTCTTCTTTATCCTCGCTCCCCACGGCCAGCACCTCGGCCCTGGGTGATGCTATCGTGCTCTTGCCTATAAAGCGCAGACCCCTTTCCTCGCCTATTCTGTTGGCGGTTATAGTGTAAACACGGTTCTCCAGAGCTCTGATCGGCATCGCCCTCGGGGCGTAGGGCATCACGAGGTTGCTCGGGTGAGCTATGATGTCAGCCCCCTTCAGGGCAAGGGTTCTGGCAGATTCCGGGAAGAACCAGTCAAAACATATCATCACCCCAACCTTGGCGATGCCGATATTGAAGACGTGAAAGCCGAGGTTGCCCGGCTCAAAGAAGAGCTTCTCCCGGTAGAACAGGTGAACCTTGCGGTACTTACCTATGTAGCCGCTACCTATCGGGCCCGTCATCACGGCGGAGTTGTAGAGCCTGCCCTTCTCGTCCTTTTCGGCCGTCCCGGCAACTATGAACACGTCAAGTTCACGTGAAAGCTCGGCCAGAAACCGCGTAGTGGGGCCGTCCGGTATCTCCCCGGCCACTTCCTCGACCTCACTCCTGCTCTCGAAGTTGTAGCCGGTATCAAAGAGCTCCGGCAAAACCACGAGTTTGGCCCCCCTATCCACGGCCTCGCGAATCATCTCCTCTGCCCTGGAGTAGTTCACCTCGGGCTCAAGGAGAACCGGCTCCATCTGGACGTATGCCACCTTCATGCTATCACCACTCCAAGTTGCCCTTGGAATAGATAAGGTTAGCGGACAAGCATTCCAAAGTGCATATTGGCCTAATCCGATTGTTTGCAAAGTCACAATCATTTTTACATTATTGCGATATTCAGGACAACGCATCTACTTTTAACGTGTCAGGTTGGCTAATTCCGGCCACAAAAAGGGTCAAAAAACGTGGAAAATCATGAAAGTCAAAACCTCCTTCCACACGGCTTTTGGGAGCGGTTGGGGCAGTGGGGCAGCTTTTCGACGGTTCGGAGGTGGCTGACCTTTCCCCATGGAAAAGCTTAAAAAGGAACCGCTGGAGCTATGGCTGGAGAGAAAAGTCAGGGGTGATGATCATGAAGAGGCGCCCAAGGAAGTGGAAGAAGAAGGGAAGGATGAGGTGGAAGTGGATCAAGAAGAGGATTAGGAGACTCAAGAGGCAGCGCAGGAAGGAGCGCGGACTCATCTGATGCTCCTCCTTTTCTCCACCGTTTTGTCCGGTGGTTCCATGTACTCTTTTGAAGCCTTCGAGCGGCTCTCAATGGAGATTGAGACTTCCCGGGGGAGGACTCTTCTAATAGCAGATCCCCACATCGGCTTTGAGCTCTCACGGGGATTGAGGATACGGACTCACTTTGAGGAGAGGCTCGCAGAGTTCATAGTCGAAAAAGACCCGGACCTGCTCGTTATCCTCGGGGACCTCAAGGAACCGATAGGCCTGAGCTTCACGATGAAGCGCCTTCTCATGGGTTTCTTCTCGGATCTCCGGGGGATACCCACGATGATTACCAAGGGGAACCATGACGGCAGGATTGAGGAGGTTGCCGGGAAGTTCCCCCATGTCGAGGTTGTTGAGCACGCGCTTATGGATGGCTTGATATTCCTCCACGGGCATACAAACCTGCCCGACGTTGAGTTTTCGGAGGGCTACCTGGGGCACATACATCCCGCGTACACGTTCAAGAGCGGAGGGGCATCCAGGAAGACCAAGATCTTCTTCCGGGTGGGAAGGTTTCTCATTCTCCCCACGATCAACCCCTTCATCGAGGGCTTTGATGTGAGGCAGGGAATAAAGATGATACCCTTTCTGAAGGATTCCAGGGAGGGTGAAGCTTTCCTGCCTGAAGGCATTTACTTGGGGCGCGTTCCACTCTAGAGACAATGGAGGGGCGTTTTTATCGCGTTCACGGGCAAAGTTTATTAAGGTATGAAGGGAATACTTCATAGGTGGGATAAAAGTATATCAGGTGACCCGAAGATGAGCGACGTCTACGAGAGGCTTGAGGCACTGCTTCGTTCGCTTGGTGTTAAGAAGACGGAGCTGAGGATATATCGCCTCCTACTTGAGAAGAGCGAGCCCATGAGGATAACTGAGATACAGAGGGAACTCGGCATAAGCGAGCGCTCGGTTAGGGAGCACGTCCTGAGCCTGTACCGCAAGGGGATACTCAAGAGAAAACTCATCGAGCAGGGATGGCTGGGCTACGTCTACACCGCTGTCTCACCGAGCGAGGTTCTCGAAAGCATCAAGGAGAACCTGATAAAGAGGATAAACGAAATCGAAAAGGAGCTCAAGAACACCTCCAAGCAGAGGAACTAGAGCTTTTCTATAATCCCCGTCTTCTCCATCAGGGCCAGGAGTCTTTCGAGCTTCTCTTCTTCAACATCCCCGAACTCTTCCTTTAGTGCATGCATGGATTCCTCCTTTGGGAGGAGTTCACCGAGCATCAGGAGCTCGTGGAGGTGCACGAGTATCTTTCTGTCCTTTGTCAGCCTCCTGAATTCCTCATAGGCCCCCTCATCGATGCTCTTTATGAGCTCGCCCGAGACCCTGCCCTTCCGCACCCACCTCATCCACGGCCTTTTCTCAAATGGATGCCCGCTCTCGATACCAAGGAAGCGCGAATCCCTGGCCAGGCCCATCATCACAAGCTTTTCCGCGTTTTCCGTGTCCCTCTCCATGGAGAGTTCACCGAGGTACTTCATGGCGTAGCCGCGCGCAAAGCGCTGGAGTTCCTCTTCAGGCGCCTTGGCAAGTGCCAGAGCGGTGGCCAGAACCGCCCTGCCGATGACCTCTATGCTGACTTTGCTCACCTTTTCAACGGTGTCCTCGCTGGAGTGGTAGAACCTGTCCGGCCAGGTGATGGGCATCACGGAGGGGACTCCGAAGAAGTTGAAAACGTCGTGGTCGCTGCCCATCTCGTAGGGATAGCTCTTGAGCTTCAAGCGCGGCATCGGGCTTCCCGAGAAGCTCTTTCCAGCGGCGTTTGAAAGCCCAAGAAAGTACTCAAGAAGCCCCGAGACCACCGAGAATCTCGACAGTGGGGTTCTTACGAGCATCACCGTTGAGCCGGCCCTGTCCTCACTCCCAGCCACCATGTCGAGGTTTATGACCGCGTAGTACTTCTCAAGTTCGGCGTACCTCTTCACGAAGGCCTGGGTTCCGTAGTACTCCGGAATCCAGAGGAAGGCAAAGCCGAAGCGGAACGAGTCGTCGTAGAGCCTGCCGAGAACCCTCGCCAGCTCCATAAGCATCGCACTCCCGCTGGCGTTGTCGTTGGCGCCGGGCTTCGGATGGCAGATGTGGGCGGTGAAGAGGATGAACGGCTCCTTGCCTATCTCGGCGTAGAGAATCGGAAGAACCTGACGCTCGTTTACCTGGACCTCGACCTCGATCCTGGCCTCAACACTCTCCCCTGAGTTAAGTTTCCCTATTATGGCCCTTGCCAGGCTTTCGGGGATGGCAACGGCCGGGATTCTTGCCCACCCAAGGTCGTCCTTGGTAAGGAACAGGCCGATGTACGGTATGGCCTCTCCAGTCCCCTCACGGTAGGCTATGAATCCCGCCGCCCCGGCCTCATTGGCCCTCCTGTAGGCGTCGCGCCAGTCCTTACCAACCAGGACTATCTTTCCCCCTGCGTTCTCCCAGTCCTCCCCGCGGGCTATGTGAACCACTTCACCCACAGCCTTTCCGCCCGGAGAGTGCGCCATGACGACGAGGGGACTTTGAGAGGTGGTTAGAGTCTTATCCAGAACCTCAACCTTCCCATGAACTAAGTCCCACGCGATGGGGGACTTGAGGGTCAGGAACCAGCTTTTGCCGTCGTAGAACTCCTCGTAGAGCTCCGTATTAACCCCCCATATCCTCAGCTCCTCCCTGATGAAGCGAACCGCCTCCGGAAGTTCTTTCGAACCCTGTATCCTGTGGAACTGGCTTATCTCGGCTATGTAGTGGAGAACCTTCGAGGAATCAAAAACCTCGGCTTCTTTTAAAAAGCGCTTCATGAGTATCCCCCAAGGATAGTCTCCCAGGAGATATTTAAGCTGCTCGCATGAAAAGGAGAAATCAGCGACCAATGTGGAGCATCTTTGGCGGCTTCAGGTGCTTCAGGGTGTCCAGAAGGTCGGGGGGAAGGAAAAGCCGGGTGGTTTCAAGGAAGCGTGCAAACTCCACCTCACCCGTCCCCTCCCCTTCACTCTCGGGGAGGGCCGTCTTCGGTCTCGGGCGCTCCTCGCCTGTAGTCTCTTTTTCCAACCCCTTTCTTATCTCCTCCTCCCTCTTCTTCGCCCCGTCCGCTTTTCCACGGTTGTAGGCATTCTTTACGAGCTCATAAACGCCGAGCTCCTGCGCCCTCGCATAAAGTCTCTCCCTGCGCTCGCGAACCCACTCCGCCCACTCACTGTGTCCCTTGTAGCCCACGAAGTAGCCGAACTTGTAGGCCTCCTGAACGAGCTTCTTCACATCCTCCATGTTTCCACCTCAGAACGGTGCCTCAGGATAGACCTTGAGCCCCTCCTCAGTGAAGCGGAGCTTCTTGAGGTTGCTGTCGTGGGCAACACCGTGCATCTTCAGAACCTGCAGGGCCCGCACCATTTGATAGTTCCTCATGAAGTGGTGGAGGACTATAACGCCGTCGGAGAGATAGTAATCCTCAGTGTAGGTTTCCGAGTTCATCATCTCGGCTATTATGAGGCACGTGACCCCCCTCTCGTGGAGCTTTCTTATGAACCTGCCCAGGGCCATCCTCTTGTGCTCGGGGTCAAGGACCGAGTACTCCAGCGAGGTGAAAGAGTCTATGACGACCCTCTTGACGTCCTCCGCCTCGATGATGTGGAGGATGTTCTCAAGTATCTCGCTCCAGGTGAACCTCCTTCCAGCGCCAAAGATGCTCTCTCCCATGTCGTAGAAGAGTATCCTCTTCGACTGGAGATGGGTAAGGAGACCAAAGTTGTACCTCAGCATGTCCTGGGTTATTATCTTTGGATGCTCCAGAAGGGACACGAACAGTCCCTTCTCGCCGTTTTTAGCACCCTCAACAAGAAACTGAATTCCAAAGGTCGTCTTCCCGCTTCCGGGGGGGCCGATTATAAGGTAAACCCTGCCCGGGATGAATCCCCCACCGATGAGATCGTCAAGTCCCGGAACGCCAGTTGAAACCTTGTCAAGGCTCTTGAGGAGTTCTCCCACGTACATAACCACACCCTCCGTACTACATAAACGCTCCAAGAGTATTTAAAGGTTGAAGTGTCCACTGATGCCCATATGAACCCACAATGTGAGAAACCCTCTGGAGTGTAACGTAACCGAGTGACACACGGAGCACCCACCGTCCCCTTCGGGGGTCAGAAAACGACAGAGAGCGGTGCGTAACCCCCAGAGCAAATAAACGGATAGTACCCTAAGATTTATATCACAGCATATCTTACTATCAACAATGAGAACCGGAGACTTCGAGAAAATTTTCGGGTTTTCTGCACCATGGATCACCGCGGGCCTCTTTCTGCTGGAGGATTACTTCAATCTCTCATGGTTCTTCAGGAAGCGCCTCTGCCCCGGGATTACGGACATAGGATGGAACCTGCGGTGCCACGATTTCTTTGAGCTGCTTTTCCTTGTGCTCCCGATCATCGCTGTAGCACTGGTCACATGGCTTTACAGGAGATGGAGAAACGCCAATGGGTTCTTACTCTTTGCTTCCACGGTCGTTTTGGGAGTTCCCGGAACGCTGACCTTTTTCATCCTCACCACGGTAGTGATCTCGAAAAAGCTGCCCACTGAAGCCGGAGAGGACTTTGCCCTCGTCATGTTCTTCGTCTACTTCATGACGCTGGCGGGGGTTGTTATAGGGGCGCTAGCCCCACGTCACGTGCCGGTTAACAAGGAAGCGCACCAGGAATGAAACCACGATACCAACCATGTTAGCCACGAGGTAGTTCATCCCAAGGAGCACCAGACCGGCATAGATAATCCACTGGACAACCGCGCCGGTCAGAGCCGCGATGTGGAAGTTGACGAGCCTCCTCCACAGGGGCTTTCCCTTGAGGTCCCTGAAGGTCCAGAGGTCGTTCCAGGTGAAGTTGTTCAAGATGGCCAGCTCGGTCGCGGGGATGTTGGCCAGTATTTTGTCCCAGCCGAAACCCGAAACAAAGAGCCACAGAAAACCCTGGTTAACCACGACTCCAGAGAGGCCAACAAGGGTGAACTTAATCAGCCTGTCCAGTTCGCCCTCCCAGCGCATGAGCCGGTAGACGTGCCTGAGATAGTTCAGCATGGTCTTCGTTCCGAGCTTGCTCTCTCCAGCCCGTCTCAGGCCAAAGGTAAAGGGAACCTCGGCAACTTTCCTGTACTTGCCCTTAATCAGAATCTCCATCAGAATCTTAAACCCGACGGGATTTAGCTCCACTCCTTCAACGACCTCCCTTCTGAGGGCAAAGAAGCCGCTCACCGGATCTTTGACGTCCCTTATCTTGGGAAGTGCGAGACGGCCTATCATAATCGCGCCCCGGGAGATGAGCTTCCGGTACCAGTACCAGTTTTTCACTCCGCCTCCGGGAACGTACCTGCTGGCCACCGCCACATCAGCCCCATTCTCAATGGCATCCAAGAGCTCGGGTATCACCTCCGGCGGATGCTGAAGGTCTGCGTCCATGACGACGAAAACGTCACCCTCGGCCTCCTTAAACCCCCTGATAACGGCAGAAGAGAGACCTTTCTCCTCAGTCCTTCGTATGACCCTGACGGGATACTTTTCCGAAAGCTGCTGGGCGAACTCCCATGTCCCATCCGGAGAATCGTCATCAACAACGATGATTTCATAGTCGTGGTCACTCAAGGCCCTGCTGATTCTCTCAAAGAGTTCTTCGAGGTTTTCGCGTTCGTTGTATGTGGGGACTATAACGCTGATTTTCAAGGGGCTTCCCTCCACTTCATCAGACTGTTCCGTAAACTTTATAAGTCCTGCGACTGCCCTTATCAGCGGGCATGGGGCCGTGGGGTAGCTTGGCCTATCCTTCCGGCTTCGGGAGCCGGGGACCCGAGTTCGAATCTCGGCGGCCCCACCAGCACAGGCTTTTTCTGGGACAAAGTCAACAGTGAACAGCTGATCTTTGTTCTCCGTATTGAGGAGATGCAATCCCTGAGCGAGGTTTATCTGTCCTCGTTCCAGTCCTCTATGATGTGAGTCTGCCTCATCTTGTGGGCAAAATCCCAGAATCTAGGAACCAACATCAACCCGATGCCCACCGCAAGTACTATCACGGCCACAACAGCCGCCGCGATGCCGCTACTGCTAAAGGCCCAGAACGTCATCACGAAGGGTGCGAGAAGTATCCCCAGTATCGCGGCACCGAAAACCAGCATTAGAATCCTGTATCCGTACCGCTCCATGAACACCGCAAAGTCCATGGCTATCGCCCGTTGAAGCTTTTGCAGAATGGGGGCTATTAAGCTTTATGGGGAGGATAAAATTTATAAATCCAACCCTGAACCTATCAACGGGCACAGCCCCGTGGTGTAGCGGCCAAGCATGCGGGACTCTGGATCCCGCGACCGGGGTTCGAATCCCCGCGGGGCTACCATTCAACTGGGCTCCAGACTCGAACCCCACCATTCCTTCCGTTCTAAGTCCGTCATTCGAACCACACATTATACCCCGAGTAGTATTCTATCGATGGGGATATCCCCCATGTAAATTTGAGGGGGGATTGATATTTATCAATGCCTGCAGGGATTTGTCCGAGCCTTGTTGTATTTTCTCCAATATTATGAAAAATCCACAACAAACTTAAAGGGGGCGGGTGATGAACTCAAAGATAAACGGCGTATTCTATGGGTCCGTTTTGGAGATCTGACCTCCAAACCAGAACCGGCCTAAAATTGACGCAAATTCCGAAATCGGACTTTTCAGGAACTTTTAAATACTATGCCCCCAAGTTCTAAAGTGATGTTACATACGTATTGCTTAACATGGAGGGGGTGAGGATGTGAGCAACGTAGTTAACCTGGAGGTTGAGATTATAAACCTCCTCAGAACCCACGGATCGCTCAGTGTTGCGTTTCTGACTCGGTTCCTCAACGAACGGGGTATTTTCTGCACAAGGCAGAAGGTTGAGAGGACTCTCAGGAAGCTCGTGGAGCAGAAAAAAGTAGAAGCATTCTACACAAACGGTAATAAGAGGAAGCATTACAGGCTGCGGTGATATCATGGGTGCAACGACCGCAATACTGGGGAACGACAGAAGAATGCTGATGATAGAGTACCTAAAAGAAAAGGAGGGCAGGGCAGAACTCCGGGAACTCGTGGAATACATAGCCGAAAGGGAAGGGGACACCAACCGGAGGCACAGGAAAAGCGTCTACGTCAGCCTGGTTCAGACGCACATCCCCAAACTGGAAAGGGAGGGCGTCATAACCTTCAACCACGGCGTTGTTACGCTCCTGAAGATTCCGGAAGATGTAACCGTCTACATGGAGGTTGTCAACAAGCACGACATAAGCTGGAGCACCTTCTATATGGGGACATCGATAATTTTCATTATCGCGGGTTGGTATCTCGGCAGCATGCCTTTATTGCTGGCTGCCGTGGTGTATCTGGGCATAAGCATAATTCACCACAAGAAGATTAAGAGGCTGTTTTAGCAGATTACTGCTATAATTCGCCTATTCTAATCAAACTGAGTTGTTTCATCCCAGGTAATGAGAGATTACCACCCAGTAAGCCGGAATTTACTATATAGGTTGACTTCACTACACTCAATGAGGCATCCCTATGATGGCCTCTGCCTAGGGTGTCGGTTTGGAAAACATGGAGGAATGTACCATGAAGAAAATTTTGGCCCTCGGTATGCTGGGGCTGATGATCGCGGCGGCCTTTGCACTAGGCACTAGCGCAACCTTCAGGGACTACGAGGCTCAGAGAAGCGTCCATATCAGTGTCGTTTCAGACGATAATGAGCTCATCGACCTGACGCCGGTTCAGCCCTACGCGTACCTTAACGATGGGGGGCAACTTGTTATTGACTTCTCAGCGGACAACCCGAACTGGCCTGGCTGGGAAAATGAGAGCTGGTGGGTATGGGACGAAGAGCAGAACATGTCGATCCCAGCAAAGGGACTCGGTATCAGCCCGAAGTCAAGATACAACTTTGACCACGTGTTCAACGTCAGCAACCACCTCTGGGAGAACGAGTACATTGTTGTTAGAGTGACTTCAAGCAACAACAACATCAAGTTCTACAACCCCACCAAGGACGGAGACGGCATGTGGAGGATGTACAAGACCGATGGTAACGGCGCTGCATACAGCTCGGACAGCGCTAAAGTGGATGTCTGCTTCTACCTAGCACCTGGCGAGGCCCTGGGAATCGGCATGGAGTTGGCCGGACCCGACGACGTCAACGATGGCGACCTCTACGGAGTCATAACCATTGAGGCATACCCAGTTGGAGAAGCACCGTTTGAGTGCAACGCAGGGGGCGGACCGCAATGAGAAAAATACTAGGGATGTTCATACTGATAGCGGGAATACTCATAGCCGTTACGGCCAGCAGTGCGCACTTCGCGTACTTTGAGGCCAGCAGAGACGTCCATGTGGCCGTTGTCCCTGACGACGTCGAGTTCATTGATCTGGTTCCCCTTCAGCAGTATGCCTTCATAGACGATGACGGCACCCTTGTTGTTGACCTGAGCACTGGCAACAGCAACTGGATGGAAGGCTTTGGTATGGGTGTGAGCCCGAACAGCACATACGTTTTCAAGGGAGTTTTCGGCGTGAGCAACGACCTTTGGGAGGACATGCCCATCTGTGTTCACATTCAGTACTCGGCAAGCGAGTATGAAGGCGCCGGTGGCAACATACTGTTCTTCACTGGTGACTACACGGGACAGCCGGGAGCAACTGCGTTGACTTTCACCGTGATGCCCGGTGACATGGTAGAGATTGGAATGATCCTTGACAGCACCGACATGGTTGACGGCGACATGTTCGACGGAAAGCTCTCAATAACCGCCTACGCGGGAGCCTGCCCTGAGGTAGACTGAATAGAATGGTTTCATTTCGGAGCATTTGCTCCTTTCCATAAATTATTATGAGGGGGAAAAGAATGGGAACAAGAACCAAAATTATGACTGGAGTTGGACTGGCGATTCTATTGATAATAGGGATTGGCACGATATATCCCGGTGATGCCATACCGGTGGTTGTATACGGTGTTCCCGATGGAGCCGGCATTCCCATTGAGACCCCCCTCCCGCCTTACGCTTACCTGAGTGACGGGTTTTTGAGGGTTGAAATAAGCGACCAGAGTCCCCTCTACCCGGGCTACGGGAAGGGACTCAGCAAGGACAGCGTTTACACCTTCAACAGGATTTTCACCGTGGAAAATAACGAGAGCGAAACCGGCTTCCCTGTGATATGCGTTCTGATATCCTCAAACTCAGAGAACATCGGATTTTTTGAAAGTAACTTCAGCGGCAACTGGAGCAGTGAACTCAGGGTAGAAATTCAGGCAAACCAGAGCGTTGACGTAGGGATGCGCTTCGATACCCACGGGCTAGAACTCGGGGACTACGAGACGAGCATTGTAATAACCGCTCAGGGGGGCGGTTGTGAATGAATAAAATAATCGAATACGGAATTCTTGCGTTCGTTGGGATAATTCTCATCGGCTCACTTCTTGGGGTTCTTATGGACAGGCCAGTTTTCATCTCGTACGCGTACTCCAGCAGCATGTCGCCCACCATAGACAAGGGAGACGTGTTTTTCATAAACCCGTTTGCGCGCAATCCGCAGGTTGGGGACATAGTCGTGTTTAACGCCGGTGGAACATGGACCGTTCACAGGGTAGTGGGAATAGTGGAGGCGGGATATCTCACGAGAGGAGACAACAACATAGCAACCGACCAGCAGAGCAGAAACACACCCCCAATAACAGAGGGGCAGATAGGTGGCAAGGTTATAGCCATAAACGGAAACCCCATAACCGTGCCTAAATTGGGACTGTACCTGAACGATGCCAACTTATCGGATCAAGGAAAAATGATCATAGCAGGCCTGCTGGTGATTTTTGGTGTCTTTGCATTCACCGGGGGGGAGAAGGAAAAAAGGAAACGGGGAAAACGGTTCATTCGTATCAAGTTCAAGACCCTCTACCTACTATCGGCCGTTCTCCTTCTGGTCATGGTTTCGGCCGCGACCTTTGTATCCTGGCAGATGTTCCCAATTGAATACGCAGTAACATCCGCTGGAGGTGTACGAGAAGGGTGGTATCTGCCCGGGGAGAGCTTTGAGCAGGAGATATCCCTCCAGAACAAGAACTTTTATCCGATGTACTACTACATCTCCGCGAGTTCGCCCGATATTGATTACATAACCGAGACCCAGTTTGAACTCAGTAAAGGGGAGGAGAAGAGCATAGTGGTGGGTGTAACCGCCCCAAAAAGAACCTCAATATACGTGGCCAAGGTCAGGATAAACGCGTACATGCCCCTGCTCCCGAAGTCCGTGATCACGTACCTGTACGGTATCAACCCGGTTATGCCTCTCCTCGCCATTCTGGTAGAACTTTCCCTGTTCCTTGGGGCGTTCTACGTAATCTCAGGCATCGGAAACGAGGATGTTCTTAGAATCAAGAGAAGGAGAACTTCCTTCCGTAGAGGGATATCGGAGGTGTTTAGGATATGAAAGCTCTGTTCTCAATTATTATAACGTTCGCACTGGCATCGCTGATTCTCGTAGGCTCCAGTGGAACCTTTGTAAACTTTGAAGCATCGAGGGAAGTCAAAGTTGCCGTTGTTCCCCACGATAAGGAGTACCTCGGCTTTGACTGTGAAGACGGCTATGCCGCAGTTGTTGAGGTCAGCCCGTACAGCGAGACTGACTTTGATGCACTGACGGTAAGAAACTACCTGAACGAGATGAAGGACGTATGGATATCGCTCGACCCGGACTACTCCGACCTTCCGGGCAACGCGGAGGTGTTCATAGAAACCGAAGACGGCGCCGAGCGGATGATAGCTTCGGGGGATGAGTACACGTTTACCGGCCACGTGAACGTAAGCGATGTCGCACCGGGAGAGTACGTAATCCCGATTGAAATGCACGCCCGGTGGAATGGCGGAGACGCCGTTGTGGAGACCTGCCCAATAAAAATCGTCGTGACGGGCGATCCAACCATAGAAAAGATACTCCTCCACGGCAACACCAGCGGAATACCCCTGAAAACGTACCAGGAATGGGTCTTCCAGATACTGGTGACAAACCCAACCGACGATGACCTCACCATGACTATAACCGACACCATCCCTGCGGAGTTCAACGTGAGCCTGGGTGGAACCAGCGCAAGTGCCGGCACGTACAGGTTCTGGGCAGCGAACGACGGCAACCAGTGCGGAGGGCACTGTGGAGGGGGACATGGCGGAAATGACGCCCAGCCGGCCACGAAGATGGAGTGGAACGTGACCGTTCCAGCGGGGGGGAGCGTCCACATGAACATTACAGTGTTCACCCGGCTGAACCCCGGAGGGCAGCAGGAGTTTACCTCGTGCGGCGAGTACAACCTGAACGAAGGGGCGACCATAGTCCAGTACGGTATAACCAGCAACGCACTCGTGGTGAGCGTGGATTGCTGCGATAACCACGATGGATGCTGCCAAGAGAATGATGAATGCGAATGTAACCACGACCACGGTTCCAATCATGAAAACGGCACAGGAGAATGTGAAGGATGAAGAAGGAAAAGTTGATTAGGTTTATGAGGAGAAAGGAAGTCCTGGGAGTATTCCTGGTGCTCTTCCTAGTGTTCGGATTTTATTCCGTGAAGCTCATGAGCGCAAGCCCATACGTAGTGAACACCCAGACCCTTGGAACGTTTAAGGAAGAGGGACAGCTGAAGCATGCAGCTTATCTCAAGTCCAACGAGATTTACGGGTACATGGTCTTTAGGGACGAATACCCCATATCCCTCGTTGACAGGTTCCTGCTGACGTACACATACCATTCAAACCCACCGCTCAGCACCGGCACGTACGAGGTAACAGGAAAGATCGTGTACTACGTTAACAAAGGCAGTGAAGAGGTCATTATGTGGGAGGACACACTCTTTGACAAAAAGGGCAAGCTCCAAGAAGGCGGATTCACGGCGGAGTACACACTCGACATGGAGAAACTCGATGATATGAGCTCAGAAGTATCCAAGGAACTCGGGATTAAGAGGCTTAACAGAAGGATAATCATAACTACAAAAGTCTCTGGAACAGGCGAAGTAAATGGAAAGAAGATAAACGAGAGCTTTGACCACGAAGTTGAACTCATCAGGGACAGCGGGGCAGGGCTCTACTACTTCACCGAGGCAAAGAAGATCTCAAGAAAAACCCTGACAACGACGACCAGGGAAGAAGTCAGCGCTAGTGTCCTGGGAGTAACCAGCGACCTCGATACGGCAAAGGTAGTTACCACACTGCTGGCATTTCTGATGCTGATACCCATCGTGGGCTACGTTTACACCTCAAGGCCTCCGAAGGATGAGCTGGCCAAGATAAGGCCGTATATAGTCAAAGGCGCACCCGGGCCTGTCCAGAGGAGGGTCGTCCTGAAGACCCCCAGGGATTTGGAGACGACCTTCGAGCTTGTGGACAAGCCAATACTCCACTACATAGACGGTGAGGACGAGGTCTTCGCCATAATAGACGACGGGATATCATACGAGTACCGGAAGCCACTGCCCCCGGAAGGGGATGAGGCCAGCTGAGGGCCCTCCCCTTCCCCCTCCTGCTTTTCTGATTTTCATAACCAACAACTTTAAAAGCCCTATCCGAAAGGCTAACCTAGAAGTTCTACAAGAGGTAAGAGGTGGTTAGAGATGAACCCGTTCCACGAGCTTGAGCCCGGACCGGAGGTTCCAGAGGTCGTTTACGCTCTCATAGAGATTCCGAAGGGGAGCAGGAACAAGTACGAGCTCGACAAGAAGACCGGCTTACTTAAGCTCGACCGCGTCCTTTACAGCCCGTTCTTCTACCCGGTCGACTACGGAATAATCCCCCAGACCTGGTACGACGACGGCGACCCCTTCGACATCATGGTCATCATGCGCGAGCCGGTTTACCCGCTCACCATCATTGAGGCGAGGCCAATAGGCATTATGAAGATGGAGGACTCCGGAGACAAGGACTGGAAGGTCATCGCCGTCCCGGTTGAGGACCCGTACTTCAACGACTGGAAGGACATCGACGACGTCCCTAAGGCCTTCCTCGACGAGATAGCCCACTTCTTCCAGAGGTACAAGGAGCTTCAAGGAAAGACCACCACCGTTGAGGGATGGGGCAACGCCGAGGAGGCCAAGAGGGAGATACTCAGGGCAATAGAGATGTACAAGGAGAAGTTCGGCAAGAAGGAGTGATTTTCTCTTTCTATTCCTTACCGCGAGGGAGGTAAAGGCATGTACAAGCTCCTGAAGATTAAGGACGTTGTGAGGATTCCGCCCAGGATGTTCACGATGGACCCCAAGGAGGCCGCAAAGCTGGTCCTCCGTGAGACCTACGAGGGAATATACGACCGTGACGAGGGCGTTATTCTGGCTGTGATGGACGTTGAGGAAATTGGACAGGGGGTCATCGTGCCCGGAGACGGTGCGACCTATCACGAGGTTGTCTTTGACGTCCTCGTCTGGAAGCCCGAGATGCACGAGGTTGTCGAGGGCGAGGTAATCGATGTAGCTCCCTACGGCGCCTTCATAAGGATAGGCCCGATGGACGGTCTCGTCCACATCAGCCAGCTCATGGATGACTACGTCGTCTTCGACGAGAAGAACAAGCAGTTCCTCGGTAAGGAGACCAAGAGAATCCTCAAGCTCGGGGACGAGGTTAGGGCAAGGGTCATCGCCATAAGTATCAAGAGCAGGGTGATCAGAGAGAACAAGATAGGCCTCACGATGCGTCAGCCCGGTCTCGGAAAGAGGGACTGGATAGAGAAGGAGAAGCGCAAGGAGGCTGAGGCATGACAAAGGAGAGGGCATGCCGGCACTGCCACTACATAACTACCGAAGACCGCTGCCCAGTCTGCGGCAGCAGGGACCTCAGCGATGAGTGGTTCGACCTCGTCATAATCACCGAGCCAGAGAAGTCGATGATAGCCCAGAAGCTGGGGGTTAAAGTCCCCGGCAAATACGCCATAAGGGTCAGATGATGCTGTTCGTACTCACTCCTGAACTCAGGAGGGAGCTGAAGGCTCCCCTCGGTGAGCTCGTGGAGGGCGAGATCCCCGAGCCCTACAGAATGATTAGGGGAGAGCTTGAAAAGGCGAGGCATGTTGTTACAGTCGGTGACGTTGTCACCGAAAACGTCCTCAGGCTCGGGATAAAGCCGAGCGTGGCAATATATGACCACAAAACGAAACGCCGGGAGTACAACCCAGATATCGAGACCGGTGCGGTGGTGATGACCGTTCAGAACCCCGCCGGAACAATAACGAAAGCTTTATTAAACGCAATCAGAAAGGGCTTTGGACTGGCCGAGAGGGGCCGGAGGGTTTACATAAAGGTGTGTGGAGAGGAAGACCTGGCGGCCATTCCGGCCGTGCTCTACGCCCCCTACGGGAGCATCGTGCTCTACGGCCAGCCGGACGAGGGAGTAGTGCTTATAAGGGTAACACCCGAATGCAAGCTCAAGTGCGGGAAGCTCATGTCGAAGATGGAGGTGGTTCGCGATGGAGATTAAGGTTACCGAAATAAGGGAGAACAAGCTCCTCGGGAGAAAGGAGATATACTTCGATGTCATCCACGAGGGGGAACCAACGCCGAGCAGGGCCGACGTCAAGGGCAAGCTCGTTGCCATGCTCGACCTCAACCCGGAGACGGTGGTCATCCAGTACATAAGGAGCTACTTCGGTAGCAGGGTTTCCAAGGGCTACGCCAAGGCCTACGAGAGCAAGGAAAGGATGCTCTACATCGAGCCGGAATACGTCCTCATAAGGGACGGAATAATCGCAAAGGAGGAGGAGTGAAATGGGGCAGAAGTGGAAGATGTACGAGGTCCAGGGCGGTAAGGTCAGGAGGAAGAACAAGTTCTGCCCGCGCTGTGGTCCGGGCGTCTTCATGGCCGAGCACAAGGACCGCTGGAGCTGCGGAAGGTGCGGCTACACCGAGTGGAAGAGGAAGTGATTTTCTTTTCTCTTCACTAAAATTACAATCAATTTCTTGGCCTGGCAATTCCTAAACCGCTGAACTCTGTAGGACTCTTCTGGATAAAACAGAAGAAAAGAGAAAATCAGCCTATGGCCGCCTGAACGGCCAGGTCGGCCCTGACTATTCCGTAGCCGTAGTATATGTCCCATCCGGGGTCGCCAAGGTCGTCCGCCGTCGAGTGGAGGATTCCCCTGACGGTGGTTGTGCCCATATCATCGAAGGTTCCAACTGGGAGAACCTTGCCGTACTTGTTGTAGTACGCGGCCTGGATGAGGGCAACGACGCCGCTGACGTGCGGGGTGGCCATTGAGGTTCCGCTGAGGGTCTCGTAGGTGTCGTCCGGGTAGGTGCTCAGTATGTCAACACCCGGGGCGCTGACCTCGGGCTGGAGGTTGCTGAAGTAGGCTATGGCGTCTGTTGAGTCGGTGGCACCAACGGCTATGACCTCCGGGTAGATGGCCGGGTAGCTCGGCTGGTCGGCGGCCTCATTACCGCTGGCGGCAACGATGACGACACCGTAGTTGTAGGCCTGGATAATCATGTCGTGGAGGTACTGGTCGTCGCTCGGTCCGCCGAGGGACATGCTTATTACCTCTGCGGCGTCGTCATCCGGGTCACCGACGATTATCCCATCCCCGTCCTTGTCGAGTATTCCATCGGGGCCGAGTAGTGCCTGCTCTATTCCGATGGCTATGTCGGTGTAAGTACCGCTCCCCCTGTCGTCGAGAACTTTTATTGCGTAAATCTCAACGTTCGGAGCAACACCAACGACTCCAATGTCGTTGTTAAGGGCGGCTATGGTTCCTATAACGTGGGTTCCGTGGCCGTTACCATCGTACCAGTCGGCAGGATCAGTGCTGACAACGCCATCCAGGGTACTGACACCCCAGACTATGTTCGCAGCAATGTCCGGGTGATCCCAGTCGGCGCCTGTGTCAAGGACTGCAACCTCAATGACGCCGTTGCTTGAGCCGTCGGTTATGCTCCATGTGTCGGGAGCCCTAACGCGTTCGATACCCCACGGAACAGTCTGAGCCGGCTGGGTGGGTTCACTGATGAGCCATGGCGGCCCTCCCCTGTAAACCTGAGCCATGTGGTCGTACTCAACCTCGGTGACACCATCGAGCTTGGCGAGCTTGCCGACCGCGTTGGCCGGAATGTCGATGACGACTGCATCAATCAGCTTGAACTCATAGACTATTTTGCCCCCTATACCTTTGACGGCCTCACCCTTGAACTGCCCCCTATCGATGTGTGCCACTACCCTTACCGTATCAGAACCCTGTGCCGCTACGGGAACCACGGACAGAGCACTAAGCACCAAAAGAGCCATCACAGCCCCTGCAACGGCCCTGTAGTCCATTTCAATACACCTCCAGACCAAGTTGTGCATACATGCCTGAATGATAGGATACTTAAGTCTTACTCAAGTTACATATGGCACAATGACATCAAACGAGAGAATATGTTGTCATATGACTTTCAGAAGGAGTCATACGCTAAAAAATAGACAAATCAGAAGACAGCGGCGGGAAATTTCGAAAATTTTTCGAAAAACTTCGGGAACATTAAGCTAAAAAATGTTTGGCACTATAAGTGTACCATGCCCACCTACTACGGCATCAAACTCAGGCTCCACCCACAGGTCTACGAGCCGGCGGAGGACACCTTCCTGCTCGCGGAGAACCTCGCGGTCAAGGGGGGAGAAGTTGCGCTCGACGTTGGCACAGGGACGGGGTTAATAGCGCTCCTGATGGCCAGAAAAGCCCGCTTTGTTCTGGGAGTGGACATCAACCCACTGGCCGTCGAGCTCGCGAGGGAGAACGCAAGGCTGAACGGCATTAAAAACGTCGAGTTCCGCCTTAGCGACCTCTTTGAGAACGTTTCTGGAAAGTTCGACGCCATAACGTTCAACGCCCCCTATCTACCGGGTGAGCCGGAGGAACCGATTGATCTGGCCCTCGTCGGGGGAAAGACAGGAAGGGAAGTTCTCGACAGGTTCATCAAGGAAGTGCCCGAGTATCTAAACCCCGGAGGGGTCGTTCAGATAGTCCAGAGCTCGATAACAGGGGTGGAAAAAACCCTGAAACTGCTGGAAAAAGCGGGGCTGGCCGCGAAGGTTGCCGCTAAGAGGCACGTATTTTTCGAGGATATCGTCCTGATAAACGCTACGCTGAGCGATTGCGTTTGACCTCGAAGAGGAATTTAACCCTGGGCCTCTCAACTGGCTCGACATCGTCCTCAAAGAAGTCAATTTTAATCTCCTTTGCGTTCAGCGCGGATTCTGGCTTTACCCTTTCGAACATGAAGGAAAAAGCGATGCCCGGCTTTTAAAGTTTTCGCACATTGCCGAAGTATTTTTCGACGATAAAATATCCCGTGGGGGCGATTCCACACACCCGACCCATCACCTTTTTAAAGCGCCCGCCCAAGCCAACCCCAGAGAGAGTATTAGGTGAGGCTAATGGCGATAACGTTCAAGTCTGACCCCAACATGCCAGATGAGACTGCGAGACTGTTCAGGAAGCAGCACTACGCTTTAGTGGGCAGACACAGTTCGGTCAAGCTCTGTCACTGGCTGAAGGAGAGTATAAAGAGGGACAGGTTCTGCTACAAGCAGAAGTTCTACGGGATACACAGCCACCGCTGCCTGCAGATGACTCCAGTCACAGCGTGGTGCAGCCACAACTGCATATTCTGCTGGCGCCCGATGGAGGGATTCCTTGGAACGGAACTCCCAGGCCCGTGGGACGACCCGGCGTTCATCGTCGAAGAGAGCATAAAGGCACAGAGAAAGCTCCTCGTCGGCTACAAGGGCATGCCCGGCATAAACATGAAGAAGTTCGAGGAGGCGTGGAACCCCAAGCATGCCGCCATAAGTCTCTCCGGCGAGCCGATGCTCTACCCCTATATGGGGGATCTGGTGGAGGAGTTCCACAAGAGGGGCTTCACAACATTCATAGTCACCAACGGCACCGTTCCGGAAAGGTTGGAGGAGATGATAAGGGAGGACAAGCTCCCGACCCAGCTCTACGTCTCGCTAACCGCCCCGGACATTGAGACGTACAACACCGTAAACGTCCCCATGGTGCCCGACGGGTGGGACAAGATAAAGGAGTTCCTCGGGCTCATGAGCAGGGCGGACACGAGAACGGTGGTCAGGCTCACCCTCGTCAAGGGGGAGAACATGCACAATCCCAGGGGCTACGCCGAGCTGATCAAGCTCGCTAGCCCGATGTTCATTGAGGCCAAGGCCTACATGTTCGTCGGGTTCTCAAGGAACAGGCTCACAATCAACAATATGCCCAGGCACGAGGAGATAAGGGCCTTTGCGGAGGAGCTCGTCAGGTATCTCCCCGGGTATCACATCGAAGATGAATACGAACCGAGCCGGGTCGTGCTCATAATGCGCGACGACGTTGATTCTCATGCCTCCGGCAGGGAAGGAAGGTTCATAGAACACTGAGTCCCTCTTCTTTCCATTATGGAAAAAGTTTATTTATTCTGGCCGCTTAGAATGAGCTTAGGGGTGTAAGGTGATGAAGAAGGTTCTGGCTCTAGTAATGATTGTTTTCATGCTGATTCCAGCCGTTAGTGCCGGAGCGATAGACGGCTCCGCAAGGTTTCTCAAAGATGCCGCCAAATCCACCCAACAGACGAGGGAGATAAGTCTGGCCATAATGGCCCTCTCGGTGGGGGCCAACGACCTGAACTGGGACATAACCCCCGACCTAGTCACCCTCGTTAACAACATGCTCAACTATCAGAACCCGGACGGCGGATGGGGCCTTTATCCCGGAGAGACCAGCAATGTGCTCGACACGGCCTATGCCGTTATAGCCCTCAAGAGGGCCTACCCGTACCTCAAGACCATGGAAAGGCTGGACGTGAGGCCCGCCATCGACCGCGGCCTCTCATACCTTCTCTCGGCCGAAAACAAAATGGGCTGGGGGTACGTGCCCGGAACGCCGAGCTCGTGCTACCCGACGCTGCTGGCCATCTGGGCCCTGGGCGAGAACGGATACAGCTACAACAGCAGGGCCGTCAGAAACGCGGTTGAGTACGTGGAGAACGCCACCTGTGAGATTTCCGAGTACGAGGCGCTCGCCCTCAGGCTCATAGCCTACCACAGCATAGGCTACCCTGTATCCAACGAGACGTTGGAGACCGTAAAAGACCTCCTCCTCAACGACAACGGCCTGAAGATGAAAGAGCGTGCCATGCTCGCGTACGCTCTCGTCTTATACACCCCTGTGGATTTTGATACCGCGAGGATACTGATCAAACTCGAATCATACGGCAAGAGCTCAAACGACCTCGTGTACTGGATGAATACCCCCGACCTGTTCTCATCAACGGAACTAATAGCCACAACCTCCTACGCCCTCATGGCCCTTTCGACCACCTTTGAGCTGCCACCGGCAAAGGAGGTCAAGAACCCCTACGAGATGCCGTGTCAGGAGCTCAAGAACATGCAGAACCCGGACGGCGGATGGGGCCTCGGACTCAACGAGCCCTCCGATGAGAAGGCCACCTATTACGCCCTGGCCTCCATTCAGGCGTGCTACCCGGAGAGGGAGAGTATAGAGAGAGCCCTCGCATGGACGAGGGAGGCCTTCAAAAACGATGCCGCCTGGATGGAAAAGAACCGCAGGATGTCCGTCGGATACTACTACGCCCTCAAAACGCTTCTCATGTACAACAACCTAACGGCGGAGGAGAGAGCCCAGGCGGAGGAACTTATACGGAGTGTCCAGCTCGACTACGGCCTCTGGGGCAACACGGTGCTTGGACCGCAGCCCTACGAGACCGCCCTGGCGATCAAAGCCCTCCGTGAGCTCGGGGTTTCCGCAAACGATTCCCTCATCCAGAGGGCGAAGGAGTGGCTCCTGAGCATAAGCAACGGCGGATGGGGGACGTACGTAACCACCAAGTACTACTCCTACATGCTCAAACCGGACGTGCTGACGACCATAACCGTCCTGGAGGCCTTGGACGGAATAGCCACCCCTGAAGAGCTCAAACCCCACATCGAGTGGCTCATCGACCAGAGACTCGATGGCGGCTGGCCCTACTGGAAGACGTACTACGTCTGGGAAAAGAACAGGGAGTTCCCGGGAACCCCGACCGTTGAACTCACAGTCAGGGCGACCGACCTCCTCATCGGTTACGGTTACAACTACACCAGCGAGACCCTGGATTTCGTCATGAACGCCAGGGACTCCGGCGCCATAGACAACAGGACGATAGAAGTCGCTAGTGCGATAAACTACCTCTCACGCTTCCAGTATGTTCCCCCCGTAAGCCTTTACGACGTAAGGAGCGCCCTTGACAGCGATGTGTTCGGAATAATCGCGCCCGGCATGGACAACGAGAGCATCGGAGCGATGATAACGACCCTCAACGACCTCTTCAGCGGCGGCTTTATCCCGCTCAACACAACCGTGATTGGCGAAAACAGCTACATAGTAATGGCGAACTTCGGAGACTACCCCATCAGACCATACAACCCGTATCTGAAGTTCTACGTGGATGACGGAACCGTCACCGTCGGAAACATCACCGTGCCCACCGGCAAAGCCGTAGTCCTCGTTCCGGGCAAGACCCCTAAGGGAGTCGTTCTCTTCGTACTTTACGAGCCAGAGAATGCAGAAATTGCCAAAGAAGTCTTCACCACCGGATTCATAAGATACCTGAGAGGCGATGCGATGATTCTCCTCAGCGAGAACGGAAAGGTGAGGGTAATAGTGGTGGGGTGATTAAGAGGTGAGGGCTCTAATCATAGGGGTCGGCCAGTGCGGAACGAAAATAGCCGACCTCTTCGCTCTGGTTGATTTTGAGGCTCTGGCCATAAACACATCAAAGGGAGACTTGGACTACCTCAAGCACGTCCCCCCGGAGCGGAGGATACTCATAGGGGAGAGCCTCACCGGCGGCAAGGGCGTCAACGCGAACCCGATACTCGGCAGAGAAGCCATGAAACGCGACCTGCCTTTGGTTATGCGCAAGATAGGTTCCATAATAGGCTACGAGGACGTCGATATATTCTTCCTGACCTTCGGCTTCGGAGGAGGGACCGGTGCCGGAGGAACGCCCGTCTTGGCGGAAGCGCTCAAAGAGGAGTACCCAGACTCCCTGGTGGTTGCCATCGGCGCACTTCCACTCAGAGAGGAGGGCATACGGCCCACCATAAACGCCGCCATAACCATCGACAAGCTCTCCAAGATCGCCGATTCCATAATAGCCATAGACAACAACAAGCTCAAAGAGGGCGGCGACGACATAACGCGTGCCTACGAAAGGATAAATTATACGATAGTCGAGAGAATAGCCTCCCTTCTGGCGCTGGTGGATGTTCCCGGCGAACAGACCCTCGATGCGAGCGATTTGAAATTTGTCTTAAAGGCCTTTGGGAGCTTTGCAACGGTCGGATACGCGAAGGCCGAGGCAAACAAAGTCAAAAGCCTCTCCAGGCTCATCGTCAAGTCCTTTGAGAGCGAGGGGCTCTACCTTGAGGCGAACATTGAGTCGGCCCTCTACGGACTGGTCGCGATCCACGGCCCGCCCGAGACCCTGAAGGCTGCGGAGATTTTCGAGGCGCTCGACTATCTCACCAACAAGATACGGGGCAAGCAGATATTCAGGGGGTTCTATCCCGACCCGCGCGAGAGGGAGGTCGAGGTCGTTACGCTCCTCAGCGGCATCTATGAGAGCAGGAGCATAGAGGATATAATCATCACCGCAAAGCGGTACGCCCAGTCATTCATGGAGGCAAAGGAGGAAGCTGAGACCAAAAAGAAGGAGCTCCTGAGCGGTCTGCCCGACTTCGATGACGTGTACGCCAGGGGAGGAAGTGAGCTCAAGGAGATATTCCCCGACGGCGAGTATCCGGACATAGATGGGATAAGCAAAAAGCTCAGGAGGGGGAAGGATGACTGAACCCATCCGGGACTCGGTAGAGGTTGCCCTGGAACTTGACGAGAAGGAGGTTTACGCCCACATCGCCCACGAGAGCGCAGAGGACATAATCAGGATAATCTCCTCCCTCGATGCGGAGAGGGCAAAGCTCCACGGTGAGGTAATATACTACAAGGACGACTGGGATGACCTCATCAGGGAGAGGATAGCGAAGGGAAAGCGCCATACTGCATTTGACTTTTACAATCCCTCCCTGCTGGACATCTGGGAACAGAAGGTCAAGGAAATCAAGGAAGCGAAGAAGAGGGAGAAGATGAGCTATGCCGCAATAGGTGCGCTTATTGCCGCCACCGCAGCCGCGACGGCGATCCTGGGTCAGCCTTATATCATACTTGGGCTCGCGATACTCCCCGTGGTTCTTCTGATCAGGGATTCCACCCGGGAAAAGCTTGATTTAATTTACTACGAGCTAACACAGTTCTTTATTGATGAACTGAAAGGACTCATTGAAAAGCACTCCCTTCAGCCGGAGAGGTATAAGTTCAAAATATTCAGCGGCGATTACTTTGGTGTCAGGACTATAAAGGTCGGAACGGGTCTTTTCGCCGTCGTAAACGCCGAAAAGCCCGAGAGTAACGATTAAATAGATGTTCAGAGATATACCATACTGAGGGGAGAAATATGGTGGTAAAAAAGCGTGGTCAGGTTTCACTTGAGTTCATGTTAATCTTCGGAATGATGCTCATCCTCCTGGTGTACTCGGTAAACAACATAACCTTCAAGGAGGGCTCCACCTCAACCGAGACCCTGCGCATCCAGATAAGCCTTGAAGAGAAGAACCTAGCCAACGCGATATCGAACACCATATCCCAGGTCTACGCCCAGGGCCCCGGAGCGAAGTCAACAACCTATGTAAGAATCACGTATCTGAGAGACCCCGATATGCTTCTCAAAGGTCTGGGTGTGAACAGCCCCAAGGTTTTCATAACCTACGGGAACTACAGCACCGAAGGCAACGGGACGTACGTCACCGTTACCGGAACCAACGTCACCGCTGTTCTCAGTGGCGGGAATAAAAACGTGTTCTGGAGCCGTGCTATGTACCAGGCCGTCCTCTACACCAACTCCTCCGTGTGGTCTCCAGCTGGGAGTACCACGTTCAACGCGACCACAGTTTACGGCATTGAGATCGACCCCACCGATCTTCCCGGAACCCTTGAGATAGTCGTGGAGTGGAACCCGGACAACCCCAACTCATGGACCTTCGATTCAACTGCCGGTGAGCTTCACATAAACATAAACCCCGGTGGCTGAAGATGAAGCGGGGACAGATAAGCCTTGACTTCCTCTTTGCAGTGACCCTCATAACCATCACGATGCTCAACCTAGTCTACATTGCCGACAGCGAGAGGGCCCACTCCGAAACCTTTGACACCATCGCGAAGCTGAAGGCGTTCTCCATCGATGTCCGGGACTCCGTTGTCAAGGTTTACACTGCCGGGGACGGGTTTACCGTGAGAAAGGAACTCCCGATAAACCTGGATGCGGGAGACAAGGTAACAGTCAGCCTACTCGCCCCGGATAGTGTCGTTGTTAACGCCACGATAGGGGGAAAGGGCTACCGCGTGGCCCAGAGGAGCCCGGTGCCGATATACGAGAACACCTCGGTGACCCTTACTGGGGCGGATAGGGATTTCAGCATAGTGGCGACGTACAATGAAACGGAGGGGAGGCTGGATGTCACCCTCTCGCCGTAAGGCACAGACGGCCATAGAGGTTCTCTTCATAACCGCCATTATTCTCGCAGGGATCGTTCTGATAGTCCCCCCATATCTGAACGAGAACACGGCCGCTTCAATAATATCGTACGTTAGAGGCTCCGCCTCAGATGCCTGCGCCTATCTGAACACCGGAGTCATGATCAACGAGAGCATCTACACCCCCCTAAACGCGATAATAAACGCCAGCAATTACACATATAGGGCGTTTCAGCTCGCTGGGGTGCGCACCGCGGAAATCAACGGCACGATTCAGATCAACATCACGATAACCTACGCGGGGGCGGGACTCTCCGAAAGTACCGTTGAGGCAAATATAAAGCAGTACATTGAGGACGACCTGATATCCAAGACCAACGTGGTTAAGCAGAATGGAAAGCTCTACCTAGGCGGGAGAGAGATTGAAATAAACGTGGATGTGGTGAGAGTATGAGGAGGGGCCAGCTGCTCTCGTTCGATGCGATGCTGTCGATGGTCATAATAATCCTGCTACTCGGCACTATCACCACAACATCAAGTGCCCTGAAGGGCGAGATAACAACCGTGCTCGGATGGTACGAGAGGGCCAATGTTGGAGACAACATGCTGGACATACTCGTCAAGAACCCCGGAACTCCGGACAACTGGCAGACAGATCCAGCCAATCTGGCCTTTCTGGGTCTTGAGAACAGCCAGTATCCAAACACCATAGACTATGCGAAGATAGAGGCCCTTAATGATGCCGTTGCCGCTAACGATCCAGCCGTGAGGGCGGCGCTGGCAAACATCAGCATGGGGAAGGACTTCACCCTGGGATTTTACCTCACAAGGGTCGAGATTGAGGGAAACGTGACGGTCATACCCCCCCAGACAGAGGGCTCTGTGGACATCCCCTCCGGAGGCCATCTCTCCGTCACTCCTACCACTGGATACGCATACGGAAGGGGACTCATCGCCGAGTGGATAAGCCCCGAGAGAAGCGATGCCCCCGGTGTGGGGAACATAGCAAACGTGACAAATGTAACCGCAGGGGAAAGCTTCGTCTTCAAGCTCGCGGAGGACGGAAGCGTCAGGCTCGACCTCATCGGCCCCGGAAACCAGGGAGGGCCGGTGAACTACAACATACCCGCCGGCTCAATCGTCCATATAGACGTTGAGACCGGATACCTCCTCATAGGATGGAACAAACTCGCCGACGGCACCTACGAGCTCTGGATTCCCCTGCACCGTCTGGGACAGCAGATATGGACCACTTGGACGGGAACCGTGTGGTGGGGGCAGGGAGGAACAGTCTCCTCGACCAACATGACGATTAAGTACGTCTACGCAACCAAGGTTGTGAGCGCTGACTACAACATAACCATGATAAACGGCAGCTTCGTTAACGATCCCGCAACGATAATCGCCTCCCGGGAGCGCTCACCGTGGGTGACCTACACCGAGAGGAGAATCCCCATGACAAAGATGACCTACAACAGGAGCTACACGGTCACCGCCGACTCACTCCCCACCGAGCTCTACGTCGGGACGATATACACCCCAATCCCAGACTACATGGCGCTTAAAGTTGCGTTCAACGGCACCGGCCACGTCGTTGCCGTGGCGTGGATGAGGGGAACCAACATCTCCGGGTACTCCGTCATGGCCGTGTACAAGACCTCCGCAGATTCAAACGTCAAGGCCATCATAAACCAGACGATCAACGGAAACTCCTACGTCAAATCCTACTCCTCAGAGAACCCCTACTACATAATAATCCCATGGAAGGAGTTCCTTACCCAGATAAGGCCGGGAGAGAGTCTCGACATCTACGTTTGGGTCTACGAGATGAAGGACATAACAATGGTCGAAATAACGGATCTTAACGGGATTGATACCATCATGAGACCCCAGGCGAGCCTAGCGGTGCTAAAACTGTGGGTGTGGGATGACTCATGAAGAGGCGAGGCTTCATATTCACCCTGGATGCCATACTCGCCCTCCTCCTAGTCACCATGTTCGTGGTCAGCATAACCCAGATCAACCCCAGTGCTCAGGTTTATTCCACGTACATGCGCTCCCAGTCGAAATATGTCGCCGACGACGCGCTGACAATGTTCAGAACCCTTCCCCTAAGGGAACTGGTGCCCCCCGAGACCCTGGAGGAATGGATGACCGGCCCGGATCCAGTTATCAACACAACCCTCGTGACCCCCGACATGTCCCCCATAGATATAGTCGCCACTTACTGGGCGACGGCGCCGCTCTTCCCCTCTGCGAACCTGAAGCACAAAGCCGAGATAATCCTCGGGTATGTACTCAACAACACTCTAAAGGACTACAACTACGAGCTGATGATAAACAACTACACCAGCCCGTACCTCCGGAAGGTTGGCTCCAACTACTCGGCAGCCAGGGACGTGACGCCGGCAACGCTGATACTGAGCGGATACGCCTACAACCAGACACCGAGGGGCTACATGGCGAGGGCATTCCTCAATAAGCTCGGGAGCAAAGAGAACACGTACACCATAAGGGGCGGATACATATACTCCCGGACGGACAATCAAAACGACGAGGTCATAATCAGGTACATAGTCCCCGCGGACGCCATTCCGCCGGATGCACAGGTGGAGGAGATAACGTGGTTCTTAGAACCTGCCTGGGTGGGCTCCAACTACGAGATATATCTAAACGGCCAGCTCATCTGGTCCGGATACGTTAACAACAACCGGCTGATCCAGGATACAGACCCCAGCGGTGGATACGCCCTCATAGAGAACTTCCATCCCGGAGAAACTAACGTGTTTGAAGTTAGGGTCTACAAGCCCGGATACGACGGCGGTGAGGACGGTGCCCAGTACATAAGGATTAGATACCGCACGTCCATACCATCCACACTTAGATTTACCGACAGATTTTACTTCGAGGACGTCACCGCCAAGTATGGGATAACCGCGTGGAAGTACCTCTTCGTTCCGGGCGAGATAAACTCCCTCAGCGTCCAGGTGGCCGTTGGGAACGTATCCCCCACCACTCCGGTTACCCTCTCCTTTATGTTCAACAACGAGGTTTCCGTGCCGCTCAGCGCCCCCTGTCAGTACAACTCCACCACCCAGGTGAAGGTGTGCTACTGGGACAACGCGACGATAGCAAACGCCCTGGCCAGCGCGGGGTACAACTACACCCACATATCCAGCAGGTACACGACACTAATCGTGAGGGCCGGGAATGAGAACACCCGGTACAGTCCAAACATCCATCTTATAGGAAACGAATCATTCGTTTATGCCGACTACACCCCCGGCGTTCTTCTTACCTCGTACACAATAGACGTAACTGAGCCAATAACCCTCCCCAACCAGGATTGGACGCGCTCGGTGACTATAAACTTCAACGTTCCCCAGGGTGTGACTCCCCTGTGGGTCAAGTTCCAGTTCCCGTGGCTGTACTACGTTAACTACGGGGAACCCTCACAGTCAATCCGCGTTGACAACCCCTTGATAGACCCCACCTACATATACCAGCACCCGCCAAACCCCTTCATCTATGCGCTCGCCAGGGTTGGTTACACCAGAAACACCTTTGACTACCAGTACAATCCGCTTCCCAACGCGATAGCGCCCGGAACCAATACTATAAACATCGACCTTGGTCAGGGGTACTACCTCCAGCCGAGCAACGGAGATGGTGAGCTCACGTACGTTATTCAGGGCTTTGCAGGTTATGGAGACGTGTTCCCCGAACTTCTGAGGCCAGGGTGCTCCGGCTACAACATAACGTACTACTGGAGTGGAGACACGTTCCCCCACTACGTGACCGCGGGAGACGCCCCCTACTGTGACGTTACCGCCCAGGATCTCCTCGATGGAATGGACAGATACGCCGTTGATGATGCAATAATAAGGCTATTCCGCAACCTCGGTGGCGATGGGACCCAGGAGAACCCAATACTGGTGCAGCTGCCGCCAACGGTAAACATCGTCTTCGTATCCATGGGCAACATACCCGGCCTGTTCCAGCCCATAACAATAACACTCAGAGTCTGGAGGGAGAATGGATGAGGAAACGGCGGGCATTCCTAATGAACTCAACTGTCATACTCCTTCTGATACCCCTCATGCTCCTTTTGGCCACGTATGAGGACGTTTCATCCCAGATAATAATGAGTCAGAGCGAGAGGACCCAGGTTGAGAGAACGTACAGGGTGGTATCGTACGTTGAGATGGACTTCCAGAGAACCCTTGAGATATCCGGAAAGAGGGCGATAGTCACCGTTGTGGATTACATCGCAAACACCCGGGACTTTTTGGATCCAAACGACCCAAACGGTATGGCAAACGCCACGATACGTGACCTAGTTCTGTTTGGCCGGTCTCCACAGGTCGCGAGCAACTACTCCGAGCGGCTTATGAAAGATCAAACGGTTCTAGGCTGGCTAGGCAACATGTCCACCGAACTCAGGAAACAGGGGTATGATCTCAGGATAGCAAACAGGAGCATTGCCGAAATCGAGGCCATGAGCGTGTCCCAGAAGAGCAGTTTTCTCAGGAGCAACATAGAGCTAACCGTTGCCCCTCTGGATGCATTCAGAATCGTCATACGCGCCAGAATAAAGGACGTGACGATTTCAGACGTCTCTGGTAAGGTAGTCTATACCGGCCCCATACCGAGGGAGAACTATGTTTACTCAATAATATCAATCGAAAACCTTGAAGACCCCATATTCTCGGCACTCACCTACGGTAGATACTACCGCTCAATTGAACCCTGTGAGTACACTTTCCCCGAACTCATGGACAGGCCCGTTAAAACGCTCTACGGGAACGGCACCAGCACGAGCGACCATGTACTCGGCAAATATTCCTCCACAGCCTGGGACACTGGACACATATTCTACGGCAACTCGTATCCCGGCGACGGGGCAGATGGATACGTACTCCGCAGCGGGGACATAGCCGGCGTCACCGCCCCGATAATAGTCAATACCACGATAAACGGTGTCCCGATCTCTCCGCTTGAGGTATTCAACGACGATGACGTTGGAGTGCTCGTGTTCGGCAATGTGAGTGCAACCAGTCACTGGTGCGGGTCCAACTACAAGTGGAGGGTCAACATCACGATACCCAGCTACGCCGATGGAAGCCTTGTGCTCCTAAAGATACCGACCTCGATATTCCCGGGTATATACCACACCGACGGAACTGCCTCAATGATGATCTATGAAAAGTCCACCATCACGTGCACCCCTGTGCCCTTCTGGATAGAATACTGGGGAACCTCCTACGTCTGGATATGGATAAAGGCCAGCGGTACCGACTACTCGATTTACTTTACGGACAACCCGTCCTATGCCACCGACGGGTATAACAAGGAATACCTGTTCTGGCTCATTGACACCTTCGACGGCACGTCGATAAATCCCGTCCTGTGGAACAACCTCGCAGACGCGTACCTTGATGGGAACGGCCATCTGGTCGTTCCTGGCGGGACTGAGAAACTCGCCCTCCAGACAGTCAACTCAATAGACGGCGAGTTCTTCGTGAGGTTCAGGATGAGGCCGAACAGCACCGCTCTGGACTTCGATGGAGGAATCGAGACGGAGTTCAACTACACGGAAACCCAGGCCCTGGGAGACTACCTCAAGATCGTCATAAACTACGATGGGCCAGAACTGACGGACACCACGAACGTCCAGGTGCCAATAAGACTCAGCGCCACAAACATCAGCGGCATAAACTCAGATCCCGCAACGAACAGGGCGGAGATACTCGTATACTCTGATCCGCTCCTCCAGAACCAGATACCCTTCTGGATAGAATACTGGGACACGACCAGCGCCCAGGTGTGGGTAAAGACAAACCTCACGTACACCGGAAGAACCTGGAGCAACGGATGGGTGTACCACTACAACGCCACAGTTTACATCAAATACAACACGGGCACACTCACCAGGGGAGACGGAAACCAGGTCTTTGAGTTCTTCGATGACTTCACGGGTACAACCCTGGATACAGGGAAATGGGACACCCACGGAAACCCCTCCATAAATAACGGCTACCTCCAGCTTCCGAGCAGGAGCTGGATATGGACAAAGGCAACCTTCCCGAGCACATACATAATGGACATCAGAGGGAAGCTCGTTGACAACCCTGGAATAATGTGGAACATCCGCAGGAGCACCGGGTGGGGTCGGATTGAGGACATCAACTACTACGGCGATGGAAGGGGATACCTGTGGTGGTTCAACGTCCTTACAAGCAACTGGATCGGGTGGTATGACTCCAGTACGACGGAGTACACCCTAAACTCATTCCAGAACATAGAACTAAGGGTAACGTCATTCTGGACTGACATATACCAGTTCTCAGACTGGACCAACAAAGTTCTGAGGAGCTCGTACAACGCCGGAGCCAGCAGCAACCGTGCCGTAGGCCTGGAACAGTGGAACGGAGGCCCCAGTGAGTACGACTGGGTATTCATCCGCAAGTACCTGGAGGACGAGTACCTGAGCTACACCATAACTCAGGGCGGAGGGGGAACCCAGACCACAACGGAGAGCGAGAGTGTGCAGTTCATCGACGACAACGCGGGGTTCAGCGACCACAATGGGGACACCCTTGCAATACTGGAGAACTGGGGCAACAGCCTTGCCTCAGGCAACCCCACAACCCTGTCCGACTACCACAGGTATCAGGTTGTATTTACGCCCGTTTCCGGCGGAGTGTATCTTGAGTTCACAGACGTCGACAACCCCCTGAGGAGCTCTACCGTCAGCATAAACAAAGAGCCCGTGTCAGCAACGAAGGTGGGCATTGTGATAGACAGCCAGTCCCAGGGCATCCTCGTCAACGCCGCGTACTTTGACTGGATAGTCATCGGCAGAATGCCCTACTACACAACCGACTCCATAAGCTCCACCACCGTTGAATCGGCACCCCAAACAAGCAGTGCATACAACGCCCGCGCCTATGACCTCCAGCCCCTGATATCATGCATAATCGAGCAGAAGTACTTCGGAACATACGAGGGAGTATCGTTCTTCGAACGCCTTGAAAACAGCGTGACCAACCACGCTAAATACTTCCAGCTGGCAAAGGAGATGCAGGACGAGCTGGGAATGAAATACGGAGGCGAGTACTACCCCATCGGGCTCGTCAGCTTTATGGTGCCCAACGCCGACTATGACCGCAAGCTCTTCGACCTGTTTAACAACTTCGGAATAACAATAGAGGAAGGACAGAGCAGCGTGGACTACTACTTCCTCAACTACTATTTTGGCAGGATAGAAAAGATGCCCGCATACCGCGTTTGGGGTATATCCTACGGTACGAGCGCCCTCACAGGCGACTTAAGTGTTGTGCCGTTCTTCCTTGACAACCAAACGGCAGCGGCCGTCCTGGGGCCAACCGGAGCAGAAGACCTGCTGAAGAGGTGAAATCATGTCTGTGGAAGACGTCCTCTACGGAATCGGCGAGTCCGTGGATTCAGGAATCAGGAAACTCATTGATTTTATAGACCCCTCCCCCTCAGAAGAGCCGCCAAGTTTTAGGTATCTCGGCAGACTTGTGAAGAAGAGATTCACAGCCCATGAATACCTCAGCCTCAAGCTCCAGCTGGCTTTTCTCAGCTACCTTGTTCTCAATCTAATTCTGCTCTTCATCAGGGCAGGCCCACTGTGGCTTGGAGGAGTGGCCGTAGTCTACTTCCTCTACCTACGATACACCCTGGTCAGGAACCGGGAGTTCTTCGTCGAGCACGAGCCGTACAGGTTCTTCTACTACGCAATATCGTTGATCTCTTTCGCCGTTTTCCTGGGATACCTCGCAGTACGGAGGACAGCCACGAGCATCTACTATTACTACGCATACCTCTTAGCGGCCTTTGCGGCCGTCATGGCATTCCGGTGGTACTTCAAGCAGAGATACGGCAGGGACTACACCTACGGCGTTGTTGAGGAGATCAAGGGCAACGTTGTCAGGGTCTTCGTCCACGACGACATAGCGGCCAATGTCAAGCCCGGCCACTACTGGGTCGACGCCGTGGAGGATCTGGAAGTCGGCAGGGTCGTGAAGCTCATCGTGGAGGACAAAAAACTCAGGGGAGCCGTCCCGGTAAGGATAATAGAGGTCTACCTCACGGATCAATCCTCCCAGAGTTCGACGGAGCCGAAAAATGCAACCGAGTGAAGAATCAGCAGATAGATGGAATGGCAGGGTTCAATTAAGTTCGTCTTGACGAAGCCCTCTCCGTTCTTCATTATCTCCAGGGGCTCAACACCGTGGCATTCGGGGAAGACCGTTACGGAGTCCTCTCCCCCAACAACACGGAAGCCAAGTCCCTCACAAACCGTTTCCAGGAGCCCCTTGAACCCATCCCACCTATCAATCCTGGTTCGGTAGTAGAGCGTGTGCCCCAATCTATCACCAAAGATAGTAAGAGTCGAACTTTAAAAAGTTTTCTAATTTGCAATCTTCAATCGTAACCAGAAAGGCTTTTTCAGAGATGCTCCAACGTGTGGAGGGGCGATGATGAAAGAACCCGTTGCCGAGAAAAGATGAGGAGAGGACCGACTAGCTGAGCTCCCCGCAAAGCTCAGCAAAGTTGCGGTAGATATCCTCCCCGCGCTCCGTGTGGGCAACCTCCGGATGGAACTGGACGCCGTATATAGGAAGGCTCTCGTGCTTCATGGCCTCGACCGGGCAGGTCTCGCTCCTCGCGAGCAGCTTGAAGCCCGGCGGGAGCTCCTTCACCTCGTCCATGTGGCTCTCCCAGACCCTGAGCCTCTCCGGAAGTCCCCGGAAGATGTCGTCCTCCTCCAGTATCTCCACCTCAACGAGGCTGTACTCGGCCTTCTCGCCCCTTCCGACCCTTCCGCCGAAGTGCTTCACTATCAGCTGGTGGCCGAGGCAGATGCCAAGGATTGGCACGTTGAACTCCCCGTAGTGCTCAAGGATGGCGGAGCAGTTGCCGGTCTTCTCTATGTCGGGGCCGCCGGAGAATATTATGCCCCTTGGCTTCATTGCCTTGATTTCCTCCAGGGGAGTGGTGTTGGGGATTATCCTTGCCTCAACCCCAAGATAGCGGAGGGTTCTCCAAATCCTGTGGACGTACTGCCCGCCGTTGTCCATTATGATTATCATGCAACCACCTCACTCGAACTCTATCGTCGCCGGCGGCTTGTTGGTGATGTCGTAGAGCACCCTCCCGACCTCGGGTATCTCGCTCGTTATTCTGAAGGCTATCCTCTGGAGAACCTCGAAGGGAACGTTCATTGCATTGGTCGTCATGCCGTCGAGGCTCTCCACGACCCTAACCGCTATCGTCTCCTTGTAGGCCCTTATGTCCCCCTGGACACCGACGGTCTTTACCCCCAGAAGGACAGCGAAGGCCTGCCAGGGCTTCAGCCCGACCCTCTCGATCTCCTCCTCGACTATGGCGTTCGCTTCTCTGACGATGGCGACCCTCTCCGGCGTGACCTCCCCGAGAACCCTAACCGCCAGTCCCGGCCCAGGGAAGGGCATTCTGCTGTATATCTTTTCGGGCAGGCCAAGTTCTTTGGCCAGTTCCCTCACTTCGTCCTTGTAGAGGTCACGGAGCGGCTCTATCAGCCCGAGGTTGAGCCTCTCCGGCAGACCACCGACGTTGTGGTGGCTCTTTATCTTCCCCTTGCTCTCGATCCAGTCGGGGGCTATGGTGCCCTGAATGAGGAACTGGGCGTCTATCTCCTTCGCGACCTCCTCAAACACCTCGATGAAGACCCTGCCGATTATCTTCCTCTTCTCCTCTGGGTCCGTTACGCCTTTAAGCTCGCTGAAGAACCTCTCACCGGCATCGACGTAGTGCAGGTTGAGGCCGAACTCGTCCCTGAAGGTCTTCACCACGAACTCTGGCTCACCCTTCCTCATAAAGCCCGTGTTGACAAATACCGCGTGAAGCCTTTCCTCTATGGCCTTATGAGCGAGCACCGCCGCGACGGAGCTGTCAACGCCGCCGGAGAGCGCTATTATAGCCTTTCCATCGCCGACCGTATCTCTTATCTCCTCAACCTTCTCCTCGATGAACCTCTCCCACATAACCATCACCCTCTTTTTGCCACCATTCGGGCGTCAATTTATAAACTTATCTTGAGGGAAATTAGACATGTTCATGTTAAAACTTCCCCAAGCCTGTCCTCCTCAAGGGCCTGCCTCAGTTCCATGGCTATTCTCCTCCCGGTACTCACCGGTTTGTCGTAGCGGAGCCAGCTGTAGGGGGAACCGTGGACGAAGGGATTCGTCCCGGCAACTATTCTCGCCGAAATCTCGAAGACGACGAACTCAAGCTCCTCTGTGAAGACCCCCTCAAGACAGAAGGGGCCCCACAGGCCGCCCATGAGCTCCTCGGCAGCTTTAATCGTCCTCTCCCCGGCTTCAATGACGTCCATCAGGAGGCTCTCCCTCAGGACGAGGGGGATGTTGCCTACCACCGTGTAGTTGGTGTTGGGTTCAAGAGCGAGCTGCTCTCTGGCCGGAATCCTGCCTATCGCGTCCACATTGGACTCATATCTGCGGTCAACGCTCATCAGCTCCAGCTCGCGGTTGAGCTTCGAGTAGAAGTAGTGGGGATAAACCGGAACTCCGAGGACGTACTCCTGAATCTGAATTCCCCTCAGCTCCTCCTTGCCCCTAATTCCGAGTCTCTCCGCTTTCTTCCAGAAGTCCCCCGGGCTCTTCGCCAAAAAGTAGCCCTTTCCGCCCTTGGCCCCGTGCGGTTTGACTATGACCGGCCCATCTATGTCGTCGGGGTCTTCGTAAACCCGCGGAAGCCTCAGCTTTGCCCTCTCAAGCCACTTTCTCTCCAAAGAGCGGTCGCTCTCCCATCTCAGCACCTCTTTGTTGCCGTAGTAGGGCACGCGCATCTTCTCGACCAGTTCGATCCCAAGGTGTGCCACGAAGGAGCCGGTAGGGATAACCACCGCCTCAAGCCCAAGCAGTTCTTCCTCCGGATAGGCCCCCTCGATGAAACGGTCGGCGACCGGGAAGTACTTCGTGTAGAGCGGTCTGACCCTGCCACTTCCGAAGGCCACCGTTTCAAAGCCCTCCTCCTTTGCCCCCTTCAAAATCTGAAGGGCCGAGTGGGAAGCGTATGTGGCGATCCTCATTCCTCCTCACCTAAAAGCCCCGGTAGGGACTCGTGAACTGCTCTCAGCCCGGAAACCGGTTTTCTGAGAAGCTCCTCACCCTTCCAGAGGAAGGCCGCGTCACCTCCTCCAGCCCTCCCGATGACTTCGAAGTTTCTGAAAAGGGCCTTTAGTTCGTCGAGTTTCTCCTCGGTGAAAGCTACGAGGTAGCGCCCATGGCTCTCGCTGAAGGCCACCTCGACCGGATTATCGGTCCCGGAGGGAACCTTCGAGAGGTCAACGGTGAATCCCACCTTTCCGGCCACGGCCATTTCCGTTAAAGCGACGGCGATTCCTCCCCTGCCAACGTCGTGGACGGCCCTAACGAGGCCTTCCCGTATAGCCGTCAGAATCCCCTCTGCGTTGGCCCTCTCCCCGTCGAGGTTCACGCGGGGGACAAGGCCGCCCTCAACGCCGAGCCTCTCGAACAGCTCCGAGCCGCCGAGTTCAGCCTTCGTTGTTCCGACGACGCCTATGAGAAGTCCTTCCTCAAGCCCCATTCCCGGAATCTCCTCAAGCCTGACCTTCCCAAGGCCCGCAACCACCGGTGTGGGCTTTATCGGCCTCCCGGCAACCTCGTTGTAGAAGCTGACGTTGCCGCTGACGTAGGCCAGGCCAAAGGCCTTCGCTGCATCGGCCAAACCTTTGACTGTCTCGGCGAAGCTCCAGTAGACCTCTGGCCTCTCCGGCGAGGCGAAGTTGAGGTTGTCCACCAAGGCTAACGGTTCGGCCCCTACGCTGACGAGGTTTCTGACGACCTCGGCAACGGCCCCCATTGCGCCGTGGTATGGGTTGAGGTGGCTGTGGTTCGGATTGCCGTCCGCCACGAAGGCAAGGCCGTATTCGTCGTTGATTTTCAGCACGGCGGCATCGCGGCCGGGCTTGAGGACTGTTCTACCCTGAACCTCGTGGTCGTACTGCTGCCAGATCCAGCGCTTGCTCAGGACGTTCGGACTGCCCCAGACGAGGTCAAAAGCATCTCCAAAACCAATCCTGGGTGTTTCAACGGGTCTTTCGGCGCTGTAGGGCCTCAGCTCCCACTCAATCGTCGGAACGTCCGTGAGAAGGTCAACCGGCAGGTCGGCGACCTTCTCGCCCTTCCAGCGGACGATGAACCTCGGCTCCTCGATAACTTCCCCGACAACCGTCCATTCGAGGCCGTACTTCTCGAAGATTGCTCCAAGGAGGTCAACGTCGCCCTCGCTAACGGCGAAGAGCATCCTCTCCTGGCTCTCTGAAATCATTATCTCGGCTGGTGTCATTCCTGGCTCACGGAGCGGAACCCTGTCAGCATAGACCACCGCGCCGAAGCCCCTCTTCCCGGCCATCTCGGAAGCGGCGCAGGTTAGTCCTCCACCGCCCAGATCCTTCAGAGCCTTCACCTTCCCCGTGTAGACCGCCTCAAGGGTAGCCTCGATCAGGAGCTTCTCCGTGAAGGGGTCGGGGATCTGCACCGCGGAGCGGTCTTCCTCCTCCGCGTTCTCTCCGAGTTCCTCGCTCGCGAAGGTGACGCCGTGAATGCCGTCCCTGCCGGTTCTGTTGCCGACGAGGACGAGCTTAAGGCCAGCTTCGGTAACGTAGCTGTGGACAAGGTGCTCGGGCCTCATTATTCCGACGCAGGCCACATTTACGAGCGTGTAGCTGTCAAGACTCTCATCGAACTCCGTCTCGCCCCCAACAGTCGGGACGCCTATCCTGTTGCCGTAGTCGGCTATCCCCTTAACGACCCCCTCAAAGAGGTAGCGGTTTCTCTCCCTCTCCAGCGGGCCGAAGCGTATGGGGTCGAGGAGCGCTATTGGACGGGCGCCCATGCAGAGTATGTCCCTGACGATCCCGCCAACCCCGGTTGCGGCTCCTCCATAGGGCTCGACAGCGGAGGGGTGGTTGTGGCTCTCGATTCCAACGGCTATCCAGGTGTTCTCATCAAACTTCACTATTCCGGCGTCCTCACCGGGACCGAGGACAATGTGCTCGTTTTCGGTCGGCAAAAGCCTCAGCCAGGGCCTGCTCGACTTGTAGGAGGCATGCTCGCTCCACATGACTTCGAGCATCGCCCACTCAAGTTCGTTTGGCTCCCTGCCGAGCCTTTCACGGATAAGCTTTTCCTCGTGGGGGAACACTTTACTCACCTCTTCGCCCACTCCACCATGCTCTTGAAAACTCTCAACCCATCTTCACCGCCCAGAAACCTGTCGCTCGCGCGCTCAGGGTGTGGCATGGTTCCAAGGACGTTTCCCCCTTCGTTCGCTACCGCCGCTATGTTGAGAACCGAGCCGTTGGGATTGACCTTCCCCGTTACATCGCCACCCTCATCGCTGTACTGGAAGACTATTCTGACCTTGGACGGGTCGTCGACGTAGTAGTTGCCCTCGGCGTGGGCTATCGGCATCCTTATGACCTCCCCCGGCTCGTAGAGAAATGTAAACGGCGTTTCAGTATCCGCAACCCTGAGGTGCACCCACCTGCAGAGGAAGCGCGGGACCCTGTTAGGTCTTAATGCACCAGGTAAAAGGCCGGCCTCGGTGAGAATCTGAAAGCCGTTGCATATCCCGAGGACTGGCCTTCCATCTCGGGCGAACTCCTTAACCTCCTCCATTATCTCCTGCCGAGCGGCTATCGCTCCAGCCCTCAGGTAGTCGGCGTAGCTGAAGCCACCGGGCAAGACAACGCCATCGAAGTCCTTGAGTGAGCGCTTGTACCAGACGCGTTCAGCCTCGGCGCCGGCCTTTCTTATGGCCCTCTCAGTCTCAAAGTCGCAGTTCGTCCCCGGAAAGACCACCACCGCAAAGCGAACCATCTCAGCTCACCGGCTCTATCCTGTACTCCCAGCTGTGGATCAGCGGATTGGCGAGAAGCTTTCTGCACATCTCCTCGGCGTCTTTCTCCGGGTTTTCGCTCTCCAGCTCGAACTCGAAGTGCTTGGGAACCCTGAGGTTTTCAACAGCGTACCCGAGGTTCCTGAGGGCGTTCCCTATGACCCTCCCCTCGGGGTCGTTGAGGCCTTCCCTGAGGCGAACGATGACGGTAACCCTCCACCTCATTCCGACCACCTCACGTGACCACCTTCTCAAGCTCGTCGAGCTCAATTGCCCTCTTAATCTCAAGAGCGATTCTCCTCCCGGTGCTCATCGGCTTCCTCCAGAGGGAATTCCCGTAGGGGTGACCAACCGCCATGTGAATGTTAGTTCCCCCACCGGTTCTCGGGGCGACATCGTAGATGTAGAAGTTGAGATCCTTATCCACGGCCGTCTGGAGCGTGAACGGCCCGATCATTCCGGGCGGATAGTACTCCTGCGTCGCCTTCACGTACCTCTCGGCCATGTCGAAGACCTTTTCGAGCAGGCTCTCCCTCAGCGTTGAAGACGCGTGGCCGGTTACCGTATACTCCGGCTCGAACTGCCATTCTGGGAGTGTTAGCTGCTGGCTTGCCGGAAGCCTCACATGACCGTCCAGACTGGTCTCGAAGCGCCAGTCGATTCCCAGAAGCTCAATCTCCCCGTCAATCGGGGAGTAGAAGAAGTCGAAGTTGAAGACCGGTCCGATTATGTAGCGCTCGATTCTGGCCCTGGCGAGGTCTTCCTCGGTGATTACGCCGAGCTTGATGAGCTTCTCAGCCTTCTCGCGGAACTCATTGTAGCTTGCAGCAGTGAAGAAGCCGCGCTCAAGCCTCTTCTTCGCGTGCGGGAGCTTGACGATGACGAGACCGACGTCGTCGATGTCCTCCGGCTTTACCGGTTCGGGATAGGGGAGCCTAGCTTTCTCAAGCAGCCAGTAGTAGCTCTTCTCTTCGCTCCTCTCCTCGCTCCTGAGCAGGTTCCTGCTGCCGAAGAGCGGAACGTGAAACTCGTTCTCAACCCTGTCAATGCCCGTGTAGACCACGAAGGAGCGGTTTGGGACGAAGATAACGTTCCTCTTCACCAGCTCCTCTTGGATTTCCACGATTTGGGCGAACTTCTCTAGGATCATAACCTCGTCAATGAACCCCTTGGTCAGACCGTCTTTCGTCCTCCGGAGCTTGAAGTACTCCGCGTAAGTCCTGTGCCTGCCCCTCTGGGCGACAACGAGTACGGGCAGGCCCTCCTCCTTCGCACCGTCGGCTATGTCCAGGGCGGAGTGGCTCCCGATGACTCCAACGGTTATCTTTTCAGGGTCGTACTTCTCAAGGATTCTCAAAATCTCCTCGCGGCTTATCATCTCCACCACCTCAGCATGAATTCGGCTCGAATTCCCTTCCAAACTCTCCCATCAGGCGGATCCTCTTCCCGACGCTCTCCCTAGTGCCCACATCCCTCCTGTAGAACAGCTCACCCTTAACGTGGCCGATGGCGCTCTGCGCTATCCTCTCCGCCTCTTTGAGGGTATCGGCGATTCCAACGACCGCTATGGCACGGGAACCGAGGAGCGTGAGGTTCTCGTCAACGGAGGCGTAGTAGAGCTTCGCCCCGGTTTCGGCTACAGCCTTTTCATCAACCTCGACCCGGACACCTTTAACCGGGTTCGTTGGATAGCCCTTGGGTGCGAGGTACTTGATAACGGTGGCTTTTTTCTCAAACTCCACCTTCCTAAGGTTGCCGTCAATGATTCCCTCGGCTATCTCTGTCAGCGGGGTCTTGAGGAGCGGAAGAACGTTCATGGCCTCCGGGTCGCCGAAGCGGGCGTTGTACTCGATTATGACGGGGCCTTCCTTGGAGAGCATGAACTGGCCGTATAAGATTCCTCTGTAGGGCGTTCCGTTCTTTCGCATGGCCCTGATCGTTGCTTTGAGCGTTTCAAAGGCCCTCTCATAGTCCTCTGTGGTTACAAACGGAAGGAGGTGGTTTGAGCACGAGTAACTCCCCATTCCACCTGTTATGGGGCCTTCATCATTCTCGTAGGCGTGGGGATAGTCCTGGGCGAGGGGCATCGGGAGTACTCTCTTCCCGTCGCTGAAAACCTGAAAGGTAAACTCCACCCCGTCCGTCCTTTCTTCGACAAGAACCCGGCCGTCTTTCCTGATCAGCTCCTCGGCATAGGCTTTTGCTTCCTCGTTGTCCCTCAGCTGATAGCCGACGACCTTAACCCCCTTTCCGCCGGTGAGCCCGAGGGGCTTCACAACGACAGGCTTTCCAAAATCGTCTATCCACGAGCGCATCTCGGAGACGTCATCAAAGACGCGGAAGAGCTTCCTGCCGGGGATCTCATACTTCTCCATGAGAGAGCGGGCAAAGGCCTTGTTGGTCTCAAGCCGAGCGGCCTCTTTGGTCGGTCCGACCGCTGGAATGCCCTCGCGCTCAAGGAAATCAACTATGCCCTTCTCAAGCGGTGCCTCCGGCCCTATGAAGGCAAGCTCCACCCCCCATTTCCGGGCGAGTTCGAGTACTTTTTCGGTATCCGTCTCCCTGGCCAGGCCATATCCCCTGGCGAGCCTCGCCAGCCCCGGATTTTTGTGCCTTGAGACGACGTACAGCTCGGCGCCGCTCCTCACGAGCGCCTCGCCGATGGCGTTCTCCCTACCTCCACCCCCAACGAGCAGAACCTTCATGAACTTCACCATGTATTTGTCAAAAATTTAAGTTTTTAAGCTTTGTTTTTACATTAAAATGGCAAAACTTATAAAGGTCAAAGCGAACTCCATCCGGTGAAGTCCATGAAGGTGCTCGTGGTGATGGGAAGCAGGAGCGATTCCCACATAGCCGAGAAGGTTACCGGGGTTCTCGACGAGTTCGGCGTTGACTACGACGTCGAGGTCGCCTCGGCCCACAGAAACCCGAAAAAGGTCGAGGAGCTGGCGAAGAAGGACTACGACGTTTTCATAGCGATAGCCGGGCTGAGCGCCGCTCTGCCAGGCGTCATAGCGGCCCACACGGTCAAGCCCGTCATCGGGGTTCCGGTCTCGGCCAAGCTCAACGGCCTCGACGCACTCCTGAGCATAGCACAGCTTCCGCCGGGTGTCCCGGTCGCCACCGTCGGCATAGACAACGGTAAAAACGCCGCATTGCTGGCAGTGGAGATCCTCGCGGTAAAGGACGGGAAGCTGAGGGAGAAGCTCGAAGAGTACAGGGAAAGGATGCGGGCATAAGCCCGCATCAGGACAATCTCTTATTCAACCCTCACTTTATTTTAGAAACACCTGATTCAAGCACACATTTTGGAACATTTTAGCATTTTTAAGTCTTTCCTTTTTCCGTCGAACTGTAACAAGGTGTTAATCAAATCAGGTGTTTTCTCCTCTCGTAGTCCTGGGAGTGCCACCCCGAACTCCTGGTTCTAAGCTCCACCATGTGGGCGACCATCTCGGCGCGTTTCTTCGCCTCTCCAACATCGAAATCCCAGGCAAGCACGACCCCGAGCCTCCTCCCGGGGTACGCCTCCGGCTTTCCAAAGAGGCGAATCGTTGCGTTGGGGACGCTCAGAGCTCTGGTTAGCCCCCTGAAGCGGGGGGAATAGCCGGAGACGTTGGCCTTTATGACGTGAGTTGCCGCTGGAGTCAGCATCGGGAAGAGCCTGTAACCGTTGACCCATTCTCCCGGAATTGGAAGCCCCAAAACGGCCCTGAGGTGGAGTCCGAACTCTGAAAAGCCCGTCGGGTGGGAAGCCAGGGTAACCATCCCCGTGTCGTGGGGCCTCGGCGAGACCTCGTTGGCCCAGACCTTGTCGCCCTTCACGAACATCTCGACGCCAAAGAGTCCCAAACCGCCGAGGACGTCGGTGATGCGCTTCGCTATGCGATAAACCTCGCGCTCGGCTTTCTCGCTTATCTCCGCCGGCTGCCAGCTGGAATGATAGTCACCGTCGATCTGGTAGTGGCCGACCGGCTTCGGGAAGGTCGTAACTATCTCGCCGTTCTCGTCGTAGTGCCTCACTGCCAGCTCGGTTATCTCGACGTCGAAGTCGATGTGCTCCTCCACGATTATCCTGTCGGCGCTTCCCCTCGCCTTCTTCTTGGCCTCTTCCCAGGCCTTCGGGACGTCTTCAGGCCCCTTAACGAAGTAGGAGCCCTTGCCGGAGGAGCTCATTATGGC